>JBBQML010000080.1:0-10989 GCA_038328885.1 Verrucomicrobiota bacterium
GAGTCCGCCCAGCCGCGGATCAGCCATTGCAGATCCTCGGTGATCGATTCCACGTACTCGACGTCCTCCTTCGCCGGGTTCGTATCGTCCATCCGGAGGTTGCACTGCCCACCGAAATCCCGGGCGATGCCGAAATTGAGGCAGATGCTCTTGGCATGGCCGATGTGCAGGTATCCGTTCGGCTCGGGAGGGAAGCGCGTGATGATCTTCGGATAGCGCGCGGCGGCGACGTCCACCGCGACGAAGTCACGGATGAAGTCGCGGGGCACCGCGGGGACACTGGCGTTGGAATCGCTCATGGGCTCGGACGGCTGACAACCGGGACGCGCATTGTGCGGTCCTCCGGCGGTCTTCCCAGTCGAAAAACCGTGAGGACTGCGAGGCCGGCGGCGGCGGCACGTCTTGCGCGTTGCCCGTGAGGCGGGTTGGCCCTTTGAATCCCGCGGTGCAGGACCTGATCGCCAAGGCGGCCACGCTTCTCGAGGCGTTGCCCTACATTCAACGTTTCAGTGGCGCCACCTTCGTCGTGAAGTACGGGGGGTCGTTCATGGACTCCCCTGATCCCTCGGTGCGCGAGGGCGTCGCCCGGGACCTGGTGTTCCTGGAAGCCGTCGAAATCAACCCGGTGGTGGTCCACGGCGGTGGCAAGGCCATCACCCGGGCCATGGAGAAGGCGGGGCTCCAGGCCCGGTTCCTCCAGGGTCAACGCGTCACCGACGAGGCCACGGTGGAGATCGTCAACCAGGTGCTCTCCCTCGAGATCAATCCCGAGGTCGTCGCCATGATCAATCAACTCGGTGGCATGGCCCGCGGGTTCGCCGGCCCCGACATCTTCCGCTGCCGCCGACTCCAAGCCACCGATCCCGACGGCCAACCGCTGGACCTCGGCTATGTCGGCGAGGTGGTCGAAGTCAACACCGCCCCGCTGCTTGAATGCATCGCCCAGGGCATCACCCCCGTGATGAGCCCGACCGCCCGGGGTTTCGACGGTCAGCTCTACAACTGCAACGCCGACGTCGCCGGGGCCATGGTCGCGATCGCCCTCCGGGCGCGCCGACTGGTGTTCATGTCCGATGTCCCCGGTCTGCTGCGCGATCCCAAGGACCCCGATACCGTCATCCCCCACCTCGTCACCTCGGAAGTTGCGGAACTCAAGCGGGCGGGGATCGTGGACAAGGGGATGATCCCCAAGGTCGACAGTGCCGTCGCGGCGATCCGGGCGGGCGTCGAGAAGGTGTCCTTCGTCGACGGCCGGGTCCCGCACGCGCTGATGCTCGAAATCTTCACTGATGAAGGCATCGGCACCGAGGTGGTGCTCTGAATCGGTGCGGCGGACTGGAGTCTGCCCACCTCCAGAAAACCGCCCGATGAATCCGAACGGGGAACCGCTGTCCGCCCTCGTCCCGGGTCAGACGTCAGAGCGCGAGTGGCTTGGCATACACCGGTCGCCAGTCCGGGGAGATCGGCTCGACGACGGCCTGTTCGCGGTCAAGGCGACACTCGAATCCCAAAGCCCCGGTGGCGAGGGCGTGCTCGACCAGGCCAACGTCCGGCAGGCGGAGGTCGCAGAACTTGCGATCGTTGAGTGAGAGCAGGCTGTCGCGGTAGATCGGCAGGCAGGGGTCAACCTCCCCCTTCGGCTCCTCGAGGTGGTAACCCTTCCACGGAAAACGCGGGGTTCCCGCGGGCCGGCTGCCGAAATGGCAATCCATGGTGGTGACCAGCCAGAGACCCTCGCGGCCCGGTTCGGGGCGGGCCGGGGAGTCGCTGAGCACCCCCTTGCCGTCGAGCTCCAGGTCGCGGCGTTTGGTGGGTTGAACATCCACCCAAAGTTCGAACGAGCGCTTCTCCGGCACTTCGGCCGCGAGCTTCTTGATCTGCTGGGCGAGGATGTTGCCAAGGATCGCCTCGCAGACCTGGTCCAGCCCGGGGAAGATCTTGATGAGATGCGCCTGCTTCACCGCGGAGGAGACGCGTCGGGCGAGCCGCTCGAGCCCGTTCTTCAGCACCTCGTCGGGGATCGGTTGGAGGCTCAACGCCTCAAGCGGGAAACACTGTCCGGTGGCGTGGTTCAGCAGGCGGTTCTCCGGGGTCGGTTCGGCCAGGCTGTCCTGCTGGAGGTAGAGGCCGGCACAGTAACGGCCGGCCTCGAAGTCCCCCGCCTTCGCCGGCTCGTGCATGAAGCCCGCAAACCCGCCCAGTCCCGCGCCCGCCAAATCCAGCGGTTCGGCCGTGACGCGGCCCTCCCGGACTTCGAAGCGCTTCACCGGGGCGATCGCGATCAGTCGGGCCTGGTCCGTCTTCCCTCCCAGATCCATCAGGACGTCGACGTAGGCAAACAGCAGTGCCTTGAACCAACCGGTGAAGGTCTGACCCACGCCGGCAGGCTCCTCACAGAAGCTCTTCGCCTGAGCGGGATCGAGCCCGGCAAATTCCTCGGGCGACGCGCGCAGGACACGGCGCAACTCGTCCGCCAGCGACAGGTTGCCGGTCGGAATCAGGTTGGCGTAGAAGTCGTCGACGAGTTGCGCCCGGCACTCGGCGATGATCCGGGTCGCCACTTCCACCAGGTCCTGACGGGCCGCGGCATTGGCCGGGGGAAGTTTCACGAGCGCGATGGCCTCGAGAATATTGCGCCGAAGCCGGAACCGCTCCCGTGTCTGGTAGACCTTGTCCGCCTCCACCACGCGCGCCTCGTTGAGCACGGCGCCGAGCAACTGACCGATGTGCGGCACCAGCTTGTCGAGGCTCGCCCGCCGGAACGGGGCACGCTTCTCCGGATGATTGCCGGCGCCTTCCTCACGGGATCCCTTGTCGCCGCTCCCCAGCACATGGTGAAGCCCGACCGAGAGGCTCGGCACTTCACCCGAGACAAACGGGTCCACGAACACGATCCGGCGAAGAGTGCGCGGGCTGGCGTCGTCCGCCAACTCGGCCCGCGAGTCCAGGAACGAGGCGAGGCGGAACGCTTCCCGGATAGGTTCGTTGTTGAAGGTGCCGCCATCCACGAAGCTGAACGGATAGGAGGGATGGGAGCCGCTTCGCAACGGGGCCGGCCAGGTGCAGCCCTTCTGCACCGACGGCCCCTTGTCGCGATGGTAGCCGTACTCGTAGTCCCAGCGCTCGAGCACCACCGGCGGAAACGCGAAAGGGACCGCCCCCGATGCCATGGCCGTCGTGGCGATCAGGTTCCACGTCGCCCGGTCCCCGAGTCCGAAGGTATCTCCCGCCTCGCTGCCTTTGGGTGGCGGCCCGGTGTGAGCCAGGATCCAGCGGTAGGGATACTCCTGGTTGTCGCGTTTGTTGAGCGTCTCAGCCGACGCCGAGAGCCCGGAGAAGTTCAGGTCGATCACCCGCATCTCCCGGTGAACCGCGGACCGCATGCCGTCCGTCAGGCCCATGGACGCGCTCCCCGGCGTGTCGAACTCCCCTCGGGCGTCGTTCACCATCGGGCTGACATTGGCAAGGCTTGCACCGAAGAGGACGCGGCGGGACAGGAGCTGTCGGCGCGGGAACGCGGGTTCAGTGCCCTCCCGCGGGAGGCGTTCGAGGATGTACTCGCGCGCGATGTCGGCCACCGCTCCCAGATTCACGAGTCCCGGCTGGCTGCTCAGGCTCGATTCCTGCCCCTCACTGGGAAGCAGCCGGTTGAACTGGATCTCCTCGACCCAGGCCTTGTGCTGCAGGAATTGGGCGGTCTGCACCGCCACCAACTGCGCGAGCAGACCCGACGCCCGCGCTCCGGCGGCACCCGGCTTGGCGGACTGCGCCTCCAGCCACCACACGACCTCGGCGTGGCGCGGGTCGTGCCTCAGTTGGTCGTGGGCGATCCGGACCTCGTCGTCGGTCTGATGGGCAAGCCCGCGCAGCATCAGGGCCAGCGACAGGCAGCCCGCGCTGGCGCCGCTGAAGACGTCGACCTCGACCTCATCGAAGGCGGGTCGGGCTCCCGCCTTCAGCGCGCAGGCGATCTCCAGCACGTGGAGCTTGATGACCTCGGTGAGGGCCGCGCCGCAGAAGGTGCCTAGAGAAACCCCGCCACCCATGGCAAACCCCAGTTTCAGAATGCTCTTCATAACCCAGGATGGGCGCACCTTCCCCATAGGCCAGAACCGAGGCAAGCCCCGCCTCGAGGGAAGCAGAGCGACGGCTTCGCCAAGCCACCCGCCCCTGCCGCGCGCTACATCTGTTCCACCAACCGGGTCAACTCCGCGTCGGTGTTGTAGTAGTGCGGCGAGAGCCGCAGGTACCGCCTGCCGGCACGGTCGGTGCGCAGCGACGTGACGATGCCGGCCGCGGCGAGGCGGGCGTGCAACGCCGGGACCTCGACATCCTCGCGCCACACGGACGTGATGCCGCCCTGGTTCACCGCCGGGCTATCGGCCCCCAGGACCTGCCATCCCTTCGCCGACAACGCTGAAACGAGGAACTGGCGCTTCCGTGCGAGCTCGGCGGCAATGGCCTCGACGCCGAGCTCGAGGGCGAGGGTCAGCGCCGCCCGCAGACCCGCCAACCCGAGCATGCTGTGACTCCCGGCCTCGTACCGGTGCGCGCCGGAATGGAACTTGATCTCCTCCGCGGCCACGAAATCCGGGCACCGCACGTTATTCCACCCGTACACGATCGGTCGGAGTGATTCATGCCAGCTGCGGCGCACGTGGAGGAACCCCGCACCGCAGGGGCCCAGGAGCCACTTGTGCGCGTCCGCCGCGATGAAATCCGCATGCTGGGCCAGGGTCGGAAAGGCCCCCAAGGTCTGGATGCCATCGAGACAGAAGGCGATCCTCCGTTCCTGAAGGGCGCGACCAAGCGCCGGAAGGTCGAGGCGCCAGCCCGAGATGAAATGGCAGGACGCCAGCGCCACGAGCCGGGTGCTCCCGTCTACCAGGCCAATGACGTCAACCGGGCGGATTCGCCCCAACTCACGCGCGTTGACCAGGCGGACCTCGATGCCGCGCTGCGCCAGGGCGAGCCACGGGTAGACGTTCGACGGGTAGTCGTCGAAGTAGATGACGACGTTGTCGCCCTTCCGCAGGGGGAGCCCTGCGGCGACGAAGCTCAGGGCCAGGGAAGTGGGTCCAACCAATGCGATTTCATCGGGCTGCCCCCCCACGAGCCGGGCCGCCAGCTCGCGGGTTTCCCGGACGAGCGTCGCCAGCACCGGCTGTTCCTGATCGTCGAGGGTGGCCTCCTGGACGTATCCCGACACGGCATCGGCCACCCGACGCGGCAGCGGGCAGACCGCCGCGTGGGCGAGGAAGATCTTGTCGCGGCAGACGGGGAATTCGCGGCGCCGAAGCTCTTCGTCCGTCAGGATCTCGGTGAGGGTCATATGGAATCCAGGATCCGGGAGTAGTGACCCAGCCAGAAGGAGATGATCTGCCAGGCCACCACCAGCAGCACGGCGAAATAGACCAACCCGGTCAGGACCCCTGCGGCGATCCGCATCAGGCGCAGTCCCTCCTCCTGGTAGTGCTCGGCCAGGCGCGGCAGCGCCTCGTCCACCCGCCCCGCCTCCTCGGCACTGCTATAGGCAGCGATGAAATGGGGTGGGAACACCCGGCTCCGCTTGAGGACATCACCGGCCGACTCGCCATTCTCCAGCCGCGGAACAAGCTGACCGACGGCTCGTTCAATCGCCGGGGAACCCGCGGCGGCGGCGGCCATCGACCAGGCGCGCGTCGTGCCCACCCCCGCACTCAACAACGCATCCAGGGCCAGGCTGAGGCGCGCCAACACCAGGGCCCGCCGCGCCCGACCCAGCGCCGGCACCAACCCGCAGACTCGTTCGAGCAGCGACCGCCATGCCCGGCCATGGCTGGATTGACCGGCCACGACCAGCAGGATCGCCACCGCGTACAGTGGCAGGAAGAACCACGCCTTCCTGATCGCGAAACCGGTCAGGTCACTGGTCTGGAAAAGATCGATGAAATGACTGATCGGCAGGATCAGGAACGCGAAGTGGAGCAGCAACGCCGGGTAGGCCAGCCCGATCAGCACCTGGCGCGCCAGCCGGGCACGCTCGGTGTAGGAGCGCGACAGCAGCCGACAGACGTGATCCAAACGTCCGCTCTGCTCACCGGCGTCCAGCAGCGCGATGTCGAATTCAGGCGCCCAGCGCCCCAGCCCGCGGAGGGATTCCGCGAAGGTCGCCCCCGCCTCGAGGCGGGTCGCCAGCGCATCCAAGACCGCGGCCAACCCGCGTGCGGGCGGATTCTCGGCCAGCATGCGGAGGGAACGAACCAGAGTTAGCCCAGCGCTCAGGGAGCTGCCCAACTGATGGTACAACTCCCCCCGGGCCGCGAGTTGGCCGGGAAAGAACAGGAAGGCCATGGCCGCAAACCGCGGCGATGTCAGCCCAGGTAGGGGTCCACCGTCTCGCGAATGGCGCGCTTGCCCTTGGCCCCGCGCATCTGGTCCACGATCTGCCCACCCTTGAAAATGAGCAGGGTGGGGATGGCCGTGATGCCGTACTGCGAGGCCAAACCGGCCTCGGTGTCGACATTGACCTTGGCGATTCGCAGCTGACCATCGAGCTCGGCGGCGACCTCGTCGAGTACGGGCCCGAGCATCTTGCATGGGCCGCACCATTCGGCCCAGAAATCCACCAGCACAGGGACTGGGGACTTGAGGACCTGGGCGTCAAAATCCGCCTCCGACACATTTTTGATGAGGTTCGAAGCCATAACATCGAGATCGCTAACCCAACAACACGAAGCAAGCCAGCGCCCAGGGGACAAAGCCGCAGCTTCGTGCCTCGGCCCGCTTGCTTATTCCCCCACCTGAATGCCCAACGCGATCAGCACCACGTGGATCAGAAAAGCGAGGCTAAGGACCGCACCAGCCACTGCCAACCCCTTGTCGAGACCGCTGACGCCGGAGCCCATCGGCGCGGACATTGGCCGGGGCATGGAGGAGCCCGGAGGCGCCGACGCGGGTGCGCTCGGCATCTTCGGCGCGGCGGCCGGCCCGGCCGGCCCGGAGGGCGACCTGACGGCCACAGGAGCCGCGGGCGCGGCGGCGGAGGCGGGGGCCGGCGACGGCAGCCGCACGGTCGGCGCCGCGGTTGGCTTCGGCGGCAGGGCGATCCGGACGGTTTCCTTCTTGGGCTGGACTTTGGCGGCTTCCCCCGGTGTGGGCGGAACCGGGGTGCTGGGGAGGTTCTCCGACATAAGCTGGGTGCGAAGCTAGGAAGCTGGTCCGAAGGGTGTCAACCCTTTTGCCCCGATCCGCTGAAACGCCGGTGCGCCCCTGGGCGGGGATCCGGCACCAGCCAGAAACCCCAGGCCTGCACTCCGCAGCCTGTCTGCCGACACCGACACCGTCACTGTGTGTTTCCTGCGGCCGCCGCGAAAAAACAGGCAACCCACCCCGAACCCGTCAATCCCCCTTGAGCTTCACCGCGCCCGGGGATGCGCATCCTGGTACGCCCGCCGCAGGCGTTCGGTGGTGACGTGGGTGTATACCTGGGTCGTGGCCAGCTGGGCGTGGCCCAGCAATTCCTGCACCCCGCGCAGATCGGCGCCCGCGTCCAGCAGATGGGTGGCGAAGCTGTGACGGATCTTGTGCGGGGTGAGTTCGGGGTCCAGGCCCGCCGCACGCAGGTACCGCTTCAGCCGATGCTGGAGCGTGCGCGGAGGCACCGGCCGGGGATCCTCCCAACCCCTCCAAAACAGGGGCTCCCCCGGACCGGGAGGGCGACCGATCTCCCCCCAGTAGAGGTCGAGCGCCCGCACCGCGTGACTGCCCACCGGCACCAACCGCTCCTTGCGCCCTTTGCCCCGGACCCGGAGCAGCGCCTGGGGCCGGTCGAAGTCCGCACCGCGCAACCCCGACAGCTCCGCGATGCGCAAGCCGCACGAGTAGATTGTCTCCAGGATCGCGGTGTCCCGGGCCGCCACCGTGCGATCCGTGGGCCGCCCACGAGCCGGCCGCGGAGCGTCCCCATCCGTCCCCGCCCCCGCGGCAAGTCGAGCCGGGGCTGCCAGCAAGGCGACCATCTGCTCCACCGAGAGGAAGCGCACCAACCGCCGCGGGAGTCGCGGCAGCGCCAGGTCCTTGACCGGGATCTGGGACACCGCACCCCGCCGCTGCAGGAACCGGTAGAAGGTCCGCAGGGCGGAAAAGCGCAGGCGGATGGCGGATGGACTCAGCCGCTGGCGCCCAAGGTTCCGGAGGTAGAACCGGAACTGCTCGCGGGGCAAGGCCGGCCAATCCGGGGCTGCCCCCTGCTGCCCGCGATACCAACCGGCGAACTCCGCCAGGGCGTGCCCGTAGTTGCGCCGCGTGTACACCGAGGCGCCCCGTTCGGTGGCCAGATGCTCGAGAAACGCAGTGACCTCCGGGGCCGCCGGCGCAGGTTGGGAGGGAGAGTCCATCCGGCTTGGACCTCGGGTCAGCGCTGTCCCAGCGCGACCTCGTAGGCCCGGAGCAATTGTTCCACCGAACGCTCCCAGTTGAGTTCGGCGCGGATCCGCTCGCGGCCCACGGCCCCCATGCGCTCGCGCGCCTCCGGGTCGTCGAGCAGTTCCAGGACCGCGTCACCCAGTGCGGCGCTGGAATCCCCCGCCACATACCGCGCCGACTCCCCGGCCGAGAACCGGCCCTCCCGCACATCGAACATGACCTGGGGCTTCCCAAACGCCATGTACTCGAGCGTCTTGTTCATCGTGCAGTGGTCGTTGTACGGGTTTGGCGGATCGCACGCCACCCCGAGATCGAGGGTCTGCAGCGCCGAAAAAAGGTAGTCGTTCGACACGCGTCCGGGCAGATCGATGAACTCCTGAAGCCGCAGTTCGTCGCGTCGACGCACCAGGTTCGCGTGCTCGGGCCCGGTCCCCATCAGCAGGAACTGAACGTCGTGCCGTCCCCGGACCTCGACGATGTGCCGGGCCGCCTCTATCAGGTGGACGACGCCGTCGGCATCCCCCATCACCCCGACGTAACCAACGAGGAAACGCCGGCCGCGCCGGAGCGCAGGATCGGCGGCGACCTGGCCGCTCGCGATCTTCGGGGCGGTCCGGACAATGAAGACCTCCCAGGGCAGCTTGCCGCCCCGCTCCAGGGCCACGGCCTGCACGGAGCGGTTGGTGGCGAGCACGACGTCTGCGCACGCGTAGCTGAGACGCTCCCCCAGCCGCACAGCCCAGTAGAACGGGTCGCGTCGCCGGAACTTGGCCTCGAAGAACTCGGGCCAGACGTCGTGCACGTCGTAGACGACCCGGGTGCCCAGCAGCAGCTTGAATGGCGCCGCCACGAGGAACAGCAGGTCGGGGGGATTGCAGAGGTGGATCAGCCGGAACCGGTGGCAGCGCCAGGCCTTCCACGCCAGCCACCACTCGCCCCAGAGGGCGGAGGCGTACTCGCCCAGGAAACCCAGCACTCCCGCCGCCTCCCCCGTGATCCAGTGGCGGTAGATGTGGATGCCGTCGAGACACTCGTAGGGTGTGACGTATCCGCGCATGCGGGGACAGATCACCACCACCTCGTAGCCGGCGTCCCGCAGGGCGCAGCACTCCTGCCAGACGCGGCGATCGAGCGGCACCGGCAGGTTCTCGACCAGGATCAGGATGGCGGGACGGGCCTCGTTCACGGTGCGCACCTCACCAGCAGAGCCCCTGGTACCTCGCCGTCAGTCGCCGCAGTTCGGGCCACCCGTTGACGTCGAGGATCGCGTGTGCCGGGGTCACGCAGCGCGCGAGTTCCTCGATTCCCGCGCACCTTTGGGCGACGAGGATCAGCCCGCCGCGACCGGCGGCGGTCGCGAGGTCCGGCTGAAGCAGGCTCGCGAGATGGGGCATGCGCGCGTCGATCACGCGCTTGTTGGCGCCCACCAGCGCCGCGAGGTTCAACTGTGGGTCGAAGATCCGGACCGTGTAGCCGCGGCCGAGACAGTGTTGGGCCACCTCGACCATCGCGCTCTCGCGCAGGTCGTCGGTGTTCGCCTTGAACGACAGGCCGAGCAACACGACCTCACGCTCGCCGGACGCCGCGATCAACTCGAGCAACCCCTGCAGGTGGCGATCGTTGCTCGGCAGCAGGCTCTCGATCACCGGAAGGCTCGCGCCGCACTGCCGCGCCCGATGCACGAGAGCGCGAACGTCCTTCGGGAGGCACGACCCGCCGAAGGGATTGCCCGGGCGCAGGTAGTAGGGCGAGATGTTCAGGCGAACATCACGACACAACAGTTCCATGACGGCCGCGCTGTCCACCCCCAACCCGCGGCCCAGCCGCCCGATTTCATTGGCGAAGGCGATCTTGGTCGCGTGAAAGGCGTTGCAGGCATATTTGAGCAGCTCCGCGGTCTCCCAAGTCACCGCCGCCACCCCCTCCCCAAACAGTTCCTCAAGAGCCGCCGGCGGAGTCGTCCCGTCCTGGGTTCCCACCACCGCCAGCGAGGGTTCCTCGAAGTCCTTCACCGCGGTGCCCTCGCGCAGAAACTCCGGGTAATAGTAAACCCCGAGCTGCCCGTCCCCGACGAGGTCCGCCGCCGATTCGTCCACCAGGCTCCGGGTGCTGCCCGGAAGCATCGTGCTGCGGAACACCAGGGCGTGGCGACGTCCCTCCGCACGCACCGCCGCCACGATCTCCCGGGTCACCTGGCGGACGTATCGCAGATCCAGCGACCCGCTGATCGACGAAGGCGTGCCCACGCACACCAGGCTGACCTCCGTGGCGGCTACCGCGGCCGCCGCGGTGGTGGTGGCATCGAGACGCCCGGCAGCCAAGCCCGCACCCAGCCGGGCTTCCAACTCCGGCTCGATGATCGGCGGCTTCCCACGCCGCAACTCCTCGACCTTCGCCGGGGCGACGTCCACGCCGACGACCCGACACCCGCGGGCCGCGAGGCACCCCGCAGTCACGGCACCCACATAGCCAAGGCCGAAGACGGAGACGTTCATCGGTCCTTCAGGCTAACCAGCCGTCCAAGCCGCCCGCGAGAGGTAAGTGTTGGCACGCCATCCACTTTCACGCGGACTGGGTCAGGAA
>JBBQML010000081.1:0-10977 GCA_038328885.1 Verrucomicrobiota bacterium
GGCCCCGATCGTCGACGCATCCTGCGGTACACCCATCGCGGCCACGACGAGGCTCCCGTGGTGGCGCTGGCTGCGCTCTGCGCCGGGTTCCCGGACCATCCCAAGGCCGGGGACTGGCGTGCTGCGGTGCGTCTCCACGCCGACTATCTCCGACAGACCGCGGCCCTTTCCGCGCCGTGGAACCTGCCGGCGGCGGGGATCTATCGCCTGGCCGACGGCGATACGAACTACCAGGCGCAGGTACGGGAGGGCATCCGGCTGGACGACCAGCACTACCTGCGCCGCTTTCCGGTCTGGGGCGATATGCGAGGCAACTCCGGGATTCTCCTCTCCCAGGCCCGCGCGCTTTCGTGCGCGTCGCTGCTGCTGGCGGATCCTTCCCTCGGCGACCTTGCGAGGCACCTGCTGGAGTGGCACCTGGGGCGAAATCCCTTTGCCCAGAGTCTGATGTACGGGGTGGGCGACAACTTCACGCCCCAGTACTCCGCCATGTCGGGAGATATCACCGGGGGCTTGCCGGTGGGCATCCAGACGCGCCGCGACGAGGACGTGCCCTATTGGCCGGCGTCGAATTGCTACAACTACGCCGAGATCTGGGTTCACCCATCCTCACGCTTGCTGGCCGTGCTGACCGATCTCGCCGGTCCCTGAACCGCGGGTGGCTCAGAGATTGTCGCGCGTGTAGAGCACGATGTCGCGGATGAGGTTATCCTCGACCTCGAGATCCTCGACACCGCCGGACCAGGAGGCCCAAAAGAGATCCGCCTTCCGGAAGAACTGCGGTTCCGCCACGGTCTCACCCGTCCGGCTGTCCCGAAAAGCCACCTTGATGACCACGTAACTGTCCCCCGCCGCCCAGGTGAGCATCTCGCGCTCGAAGCGGCTGACGAGTTTCGTTTCCACCACCGTGGGCTCGATCTGCAGTGTGCCTTCGGCAGCCGGCGAAAACGCGACGTCCCGGGGCACGTGAGTCACCTGCTTCCAGAGCGGATCGAAGTGGTAGCTCAGCATACGGTCGATGCGCCGGGCGAGTTCGTCCGCCTCCCGAACGCGCGCGTCGGGCGCGACAGTCACCGCCTTCAACTCGGCCCGCGGGAACGACCCGAGGCGCACCTTCGCCGGCGGATTCCGGAGGGCCAGGCGCTCCATGTCCTGCACCCGCGAAGACTCGGGCGAGGGTTTGGAGGCGCAACCAAGGGCCAGCAGGAGGGGGAGCAGCAGGGCGGAAAAAGCGGAGCAGGAGAAGACCGTCTTCATGCAGGCATCTCACTCCGGTGCGCCCTGCCGCACCAGCAGAAACCCGCCGGCGCGGGTCAGCTTAATGGCTAGCATGCAACCGCTAGCTCGGCCCGGTCCGGCGCACCCACTAGTTGCCACCAGTAGGCGGTCCTGTTGCCCGCCCGTGTGGAGGGTTCCGTTGAATCGGAACCCCGGTGGAGTGCACCGATTGGGCTTCTTCCGTCCCCCAGCCCGCAGTCTGCTTGCGGGGTGATCGCGCGTGTCGCCCTCGATCTCGCGCTCCGCAAGGAGTTCGACTACCTCGTCCCCGCCGAACTGGAGGCGGAGGTCGAGGTGGGGCGGCGCGTCAAGGTGCCGTTCGGTCCCCGCGAGATCCTGGGCACGATCCTGGCGCTGGTGGAGGCCTCGCCCCACACCAACCTCCGCCCGCTCAGCCGGGTACTAGGCCAGCAGGCCCAGTTGACCCCGCAAGTCCTGGACCTCGCCCGCTGGATGGCCGCCTACTACTGCTGCCCGGTCGAGACGGCCCTGAAGAGCGTGCTCCCCGAGGCCGTGCGCCAGGAGCAGGAAGGGTGGCGGCAGCGCCTCATGGTGCATGCCCTCCCCGTCCACGGCCCGCTGCCCGAGCTCACCAAACGCCAGCAGGAGGTGTGGAATATCCTCGAGGAATGGAGGGAACTGCCCCTCCAGGAACTCGTCCGCCTCGCCGGCACCACCCCGGACACGGTCCGCAAGCTCGAGGACCAGGGTCTCGCGCTCATCGGCAATCAGATTTCCGAACGCGACCCCTACGCGGCGGACGTGATCGTCCCCACGGACCCGCTGGTCCTGAACGAGGACCAGGCCCGCGCGCTGGCGGAGATCGTGCAAGCGCTGCCGCAACCCGTGGCTGAGGGCGCGGCCACGCCGGCTCCCCTTGCTTCCGATCCCGCCCCTGCCCCTGCCCCCGCCGCCACCCCGGCCAAGCCCTCGCACGTCTTCCTGCTCCACGGCGTGACCGGCTCGGGAAAGACGGAGGTCTACCTGCAGGCCCTCGCCCGGTGCCTCGAACTCGGGCGCGGGGCGATTGTCCTGGTGCCGGAGATTGCGCTCACGCCCCAGACCGTCGAGCGGTTCAAGGCGCGCTTCAACCATGGCCACCTGCGAACGCTCGTCGCCGTGCTGCACAGCCACCTCTCCGCGGGCGAGCGTCACGACGAATGGCAGAAGATCCGCCAGGGCCGTGCCCGCATCGTCATCGGCGCCCGTTCCGCCGTGTTCGCCCCGGTTCATCCACTGGGCCTGGTGGTCGTCGATGAGGAGCATGAAAATTCCTACAAACAGGAGGAGGCCCCGCGGTATCACGCGCGGGATGTCGCCATCGTGCGGGCCCAGCGCGAAGGCGCCCTGGTGGTGCTCGGCTCGGCCACGCCCTCACTCGAGAGCTATTTCAATGCCCGCCGGGGAAAGTACCGGCTCCTCGAACTGCCCCGCCGGGCCGACAATGCCAAACTGCCGATTGTGCGGGTGGTCGACCTGCGCAACGAGGCCCGGAAACACAAGGGGGTTCAGGTCTTCTCCCACCAACTCCGGGAGGCCATCCTGCAACGATTGGAACGTCGGGAGCAGACCATGCTCTTCCTCAACCGGCGCGGGTTCTCCACCGCGCTCCAGTGCCCGCTCTGCGGCTTCGTCGCCGGGTGCCCCAACTGCTCCGTCTCGCTCACCTACCATCGCCACAAACAACGTCTGTGCTGTCATGTCTGCGGCCATGAGGAGGAGGTCCCGAAGGTCTGCCCCGAACCCAAGTGCCGCAACCCTGGCATCCGCTATTCCGGCCTCGGCACGGAACGGCTCGAGGACCTCCTGACCAAGCTCTTCCCCCAGGCCCGCATCGCCCGCATGGACTCCGACACTCTTCGCCGCAAGGAGGACTACCGGCGGGTCCTGACCGAATTCCGCACCGGCCGGATCGACATCCTGGTGGGCACCCAGATGATCGCGAAAGGACTGCACTTCCCCAACGTCACCCTGGTGGGGATCGTGCATGCCGACCTCGGCCTGCACCTGCCGGATTTCCGGGCGGGGGAACGGATCTTCCAGTTGCTCACCCAGGTCTCAGGCCGGGCCGGGCGCGGCGACATCGAGGGCGAGGTCTTCGTGCAGGCCTTCACCCCGTTCCACCCGGCAATCCAGTACGCGCGTCGCCACGATTATCTCGGTTTCTATGAGCAGGAAATCGGCTTTCGCGAGCAACTCCACTACCCGCCCTTCACCCGCGCCGCCCTCCTCACGCTCAAGGGGCGGAATGAGGACAAGGTCCGTTTTGCCGCGGATTACGTGCGCAAGGAGCTCGAGGCCGCCCTGACCGTGCTGCCGGATCTCATCGTCGCCGGCCCGGGCCCGGCTCCGCTGCTGCGCGCAGAGACGTTCTACCGCTACCAGATCATGCTCCGCACCCGGTCCATGAGCCGCCTCGCCAGCCTGCTCGAAACCTGCCTGGGCGCCCTCGCCCTGCCGGAGGATGTGCGCGTGACCGTGGACATCGATCCCGTGGACATGATGTGAGCGCCTCGGGAGCGCGAGCCGACACGCTGGCCCAGCGCCCACCCCCTGCGTAGGCTGCCGCCCATGTCGAAACCGAAGAAGGGGACGGTCTACCTCGTCGGGGCGGGTCCGGGCGACGCCGGGTTGCTCACGCTCCGCGGGGCTGAACTGCTCGCCCGCGCCGACGTCGTGATCCATGACACGTTGGTGAACCCCGCCGTGCTTCGCCTCGCCCCCGGCGGGGCCGAGTTCATCGCCGCCGGCAATCGCGGAGGTCAGGAGAACCCGACCCCGGAGGCCATCCAGCAGGTGCTGCTGGACCGCGCACGCGCCGGCGGCACGGTGGTCCTTCTCAAGCGCGGCGACCCGTACGTGTTCGGCCGGGGCGGCGAGGAGACCGCCGCCCTGCGGGAAGCCGGCATCCCCTTCGAGGTCGTTCCGGGCATCTCCTCGTTCTCCGCGGTGGCCAGCTACGCCGGCATCCCCCTGACCCACCGTGGCCTCGCCTCGGCCTTCACCGTGGTCACCGGGCATCAGGACCCCACCCAGCCCGGGGGCTCGGTGGACTGGGCCGGGGTCGCCCGGGCCCACGGCACCAAGGTGGTGCTCATGGCGATCGAGCACCTCGCCGACATCACCACCGCGCTGGCGGCGGGAGGCCTCGCCGGGGACACGCCCGTCGCACTCATCCGCTGGGGGACCACCGGCGCCCAAAAAACACTGATCGGTACGCTCGCCGACATCGCCGTTCGCGCTGCGGAAGCCGGGTTCACGTCACCGGCCGTGGCCGTGATCGGCGAGGTGGTGCGACTGCGGCCTCAGCTCAACTGGTTCGAGCGCCGTCCGCTCTCCGGTCGAAGGGTCGTGGTTCCGCTCACCCGCGACCACCCCGGGGGGCTCCCGGCGCGCCTGGCCGAACTGGGCGCCGACGTGCTGGAGATCCCCACCAACCGGACCGCCCCGCCCACCGACCGCCAAACCATGATCGAAGCGCTGGCCGGCCTCGGCGAGTACGACTGGGCGGTGTTCACGAGCGTGCCCGGCGTCGAGGCCTTCTTCGGCGCCGTGCTTGCCGCCTTCGAGGACATCCGGTCGGTGGGCAATCTCCGCTTCGCCGCCATCGGCTCCGCCACGGCCGCTCGGCTGCAGGAGCTACGGCTCCGCGTGGACGCGCGCCCCGCCGAGTCCACCGGCCCGGCCCTGGTGGAAGCGGTGGGAGCCGTCGAGTCCCTGGAGAACCTCCGGGTGCTGCTGGCCCGCGCGGAAGGCGCCAACCCCGCACTCGCCCCGGCCCTCGAGCAGGCCGGCGCCATCGTCGACGACGTCGCGTTCTACCGCACGGTGCCGGAAACGGCGGACCCGGCGGGCGCCGCGGAACTGCTCGTCACCGAAGGGGCCGACTGGATCGCCTTCCCGAACAGCGCCACCGTGACCAACCTGAACGAGCGGGTGAACCTCGGGGAACTGGTCGCCCGCCACCCCGGCCTCCGCCTGGCCTCGATGGGCCCGGAGACCACGAAGGCCATCGTCGCCCTGGGCCTGCAGGCGTCCGTGGAGGCCGCACCCCACACCCTCGACGCCCTTGCCGCGGCGTTGGCGAAGGTGGGCGGGTAGCTCCCGCCCCGGGTTCCGCCTCCGGCACAAAGCGTTTTACGAATGGGGTGTGCTGGGTTTCATTGGCTGGACCCCGCCATGCGCCACGCCAATCCCCCTCCCGGCCGCTGGATCACCTGGTGTCCGGTGCTTGTGGTGGCCGCCCTGCTGCCACTGGTCGCGCCAGCCCAGGTGCTGGTGGCGACCAATGCCGTCTGGGCCTACCGGAAGGGCACCACCGAGGCCTCCACCCCTGCCGCCGCCTGGCGCAACGCGGGTTTCGAGGACGCCGCCTGGAATCGCGGAGCCGCCCCCTTCTACTACGACACCGACCGTTCCTACAGCGGCGCCACCGAACTGGCGGACATGCGGAACAACTACACCTCCGTGTACCTGCGGCAGCAGTTCGTCGCCACGAACGTGGAGCAACTGGGCACGCTACAGGCACGGTTCCTTTGCGACGACGGCTTCGTCCTCTGGATCAACGGCACCCTCCTCACCCGGTTCAACCAATCCGCGACGGAGCCTGCGTTCGATGCCTTGGCCACCGCCAACGCCTCCGAACCGCTCGAGTGGATTTCCCGAACCTTCCCGAACCCGCAAGCCTGGCTCCACGACGGCACCAACCAGGTCGCCGTCCAGGCCTTCAACACCTCCCGCACCAGCAGCGACTTCCTCCTCGCGCTCGAACTAATCGCCACCGTCCGCGACCAGACTCCGCCAACGCTGGCACAGGTGTTCCCGCCGCCCGGGACGGTCAGCGGTCTGGGCTCCATCACCGTCACCTTCAGCGAACCCGTGACCGGCCTGGGGTTCTCGGACCTCCTGGTGAACCAGCGGCCCGCCACCGGACTGACCGGCGGAGGGGCCACCTACACGTTCACCCTGGACCCGCCCGCCCCCGGCCCGGTCGAGGTCACCTGGGACGCCGGTGCCCGCATCCTCGATTTCGCTGCTCCCCCCAATGCCTTCGATCCGGACGCCGACGCCGCCGGTTGGCGGTACCAGGTGGTCGATCGGACCGCCCCGACCCTCGAGGGCGTCACGCCGGCGACGGGGATAACCGTGCGCGACCTCTCCCGCATCGAGGTACGTTTCTCCGAACCGGTGACGGGCCTCGACTCTGCAGACCTGCTGGTGAACGGCCAGTCGGCCATCCGGCTCAGCGGCGCCGGGGCCGGGCCGTACCTTTTCGAACTGCCGCCGACCAGCCCCGGCCCGGTCACGGTGGAATGGGCGCCGACCCACGACATCGCCGACCTTGCCAGCCCTCCCAATCACTTCGCGGGCAGCGGCTGGAGCTACGCCCTCGATCCCAACTTCACCAACCCGCCGATCCGTCTCAACGAAGTGCTCACGGGCTCCTCGGGCACGACCGGCCTGCGCGACGAGGACGACGAATTCCAGGACTGGATCGAATTGCACAACCAGGGCACGGCCGAGGTCGACCTCCGCGGGTGGTCACTCACCGACGATCCGGACCAGCCCGACCTGTGGGTGTTCCCCTCCACCCGCCTCCCCGCCGGCGGCTACCTCGTCGTGTTCGCGTCCGCCAAGGACCGGCGCCCCTCGTCTCCGCCCGGGCGTTTGCACACCAATTTCAAGCTCGGCTCGGACGGAGAATACCTGGCGCTCTTCGACGCCGACTCACCCCGTCGGAAGGTGGCCGGGTTCGCCCCCAACTACCCTGCCCAGCGCGACGACTACTCGTACGGCTACGATTCCAGCGACACCCTGCGCCACTTCCAAACCCCCACGCCCGGTGCGGCCAACGGCAACAGCACGATCTCGGGCGTGCTCCCCCCGGTCGACTTCAACGTCGCCCGTGGCGTGTTCGAGCACCCCTTCCAACTCCACCTCTCCTCGCCCACGCCCGACACCGAGATCCGCTACACCATTGACGGCAGCGAACCGGCCGCGACGGCCGGGCTGGACTACACGAAGCCACTCGAGATCCGCACGACGACCATCCTGCGAGCGGCCTCGTTCAAGCCCGGACACCTCGCCTCCGCCAGCGTCACCCATACCTATGTGTTTCCGGCGGACGTCGCGCGGCAACCCGCCGCTCCCCCCGGATTCCCCGCGCAGTGGATCGACACCCAGGGCCTAAGCTGGACCGCGGATTACGAAATGGACCCGGAGATCGTCGACGCTCCCGCCTACCGCGACCGGATCGTTCCGGCCCTGAAATCCCTGCCGATCCTCTCCCTCGTCACCCGCCCGTCGGACATGTTCGATCACCCCACCGGCATCTACCCGAAATCCCAGGCCCGTGGCCCCTCGTGGGAACGCCCCGCGTCGGCCGAGTTCATCGACGGGCAGGCGGGCGAGTCCGTGCAGGTCAACTGCGGCGTCCAGATGCAGGGCAACTCCGTCCGCGACCCGGTGAAGACCGGGAAGCACGCGTTCCGGTTGGTGTTCAAGGGGGACTACGGTCCCGCCAAGCTGCGCCACCGGGTATTCCCCGACTCGCCCCTGGAGGAGTTCGACACGCTCACCCTCCGCGCCGACTTCAACAATTCCTGGATGCACTGGAACGGTGCTCAACGGCCTCGCGGACAGCGGGTGCGGGACGCCTGGATCAAGCACAGCCAGCGGGCCATGGGCGGCCTCGCCTCCCACAGCCGCTTCTTCCACCTCTACGTGAATGGGTTGTACTGGGGGATCTACGACGCCACCGAGCGGCCCGATGCAGCCTTCGCGGCCGCCTACCAGGGGGGCCGGAAGGAGGATTATGACGTGGTGAACGAGGGCGCCATCGTCGATGGAAACATGGCCGCCTACAACGCCATGCGGGAGCTGACCGACCTCGAGACCCCGGCCGGCTACGAGCGTATGCGGCAATACCTCGATGTGCCCGCTTACATCGACTACCTGCTACTCCACTTCTTCGTCGGACATGAGGACTGGTTCACGGACAAGAACTGGTACGCCAGCCGACGACGAGCCCCCGGGGCGGGGTTCCGTTACCAGAGCTGGGACGGCGAACTGATGCTCAATGCTCCCGGACAGAACATCGTCACCCGCAACGACCAACCCTCGGGACTCCACTCCAAACTCCTCGCGAACCCGCAGTACCGCCTCGATTTCGCCGATCGCGCCCAGCGCCACCTCTTCAACCAGGGGGCGCTCACCCCCGCAGCCGTGATCGCACGGTACGCGCACTGGGCCGACCTGCTCGAACTGGCGATCGTCGCCGAATCCGCCCGCTGGGGCGACTACCGACGGGACGTCCATGCCTATTCGAGCGGACCCTACGAGCTCTACACCGCCGACGGGCACTTCGCGACCGAGCGCGGGCGATTGCTGAACCAGTACTTCCCCGGCCGCACGGCGACGGTCCTCGCGCAGCTCAAAGGGGCGGGTCTTTACCCGGTCGGAACCGCAGCCCCCGCCTTCAACACCCACGGTGGGCGTGTCCCCCCGGGCTTCGAGGTGACGTTGTCGGCACCGGGAGGCGTGATCTACGTCACCACCGACGGGTCCGATCCGCGAGTGCCCCACACCGGTGCGGTCGGACCCACGGCCCAGGCCTTCGGCGCGCCGATTCCCGTCATCCAGTCCACCCTCATCCAGGCGCGGACGCTCCAAGACGGCGAGTGGAGTGCCCTCACGACGGCCCGCTTCGAAACCGGATTGCTGGGCACGCCACTCGCCTTCACGGAGATTCACTACCATCCGGCCGGTGGTGCCCCGTACGAGTTCCTCGAACTACGGAACGTCGGGAGCTCGGCGGTCGACGCCTCCGGGTTTTCGTTCAGCGGGATCGACTACCTCTTTCCCCCGGGCTCGCTCCTGACCCCGGGTCGGATCGTGGTGCTGGCGTCCGCGCTCGGCTCTGGCGCGTTCGCCGCCCGCCATCCCGGGGTTGGGGTCTTCGGATGGTTCAAGGGTTCGCTGGCAGACGGGGGCGAACGGATCGCCCTGCTCGACCGTGAAGGCCGCACGGTCACCTCCCTGGACTACGACGACGAAGGCGGGTGGCCCCGCAGCGCCGACGGCGCCGGTTCCTCGCTTGAGCGGCCCTTCCCCTGGGGTGATCCCGACGCCCCGGATCAATGGCGCGCCAGCCTCGACGCGGATGGCACGCCCGGGTCCGTACCGACCCCGGGCCCCGCCACCCCGGGGTCGGTACGCCTCAACGAAATCAACGCCGTGGACACCGTAAACACCACGGACTGGATCGAACTGTGGAACGACGGGACCGGGCCTGCCAACCTCGCCGGCTGGAGTCTCAGCGACAGCAGCGAGCCGCGAAAGTTCGTCTTCCCGGCAGGCACGGTTCTGGAGCCCGGGGCCTTCCTGGTCGTGCCGGCAGCCGCCGGGTCGGCCGGTCCCGTGGCGCCTTTCGCTCTCGATCGGCTGGGTGAGACCGTGACGCTCTTCGATGCCGCCACCAACCGGATCGACGCCGTGACCTTCGGCATCCTGCCGGGCGGCTTCACCCTGGGGAGAGCCGGCCCCGAGGCGACCTGGCAACTCAACATCCCCACCCCCGGTGCAACCAACCAGCCGCAACCGCTGGCTGCTCCCGCCTCCCTCAGGCTGAACGAATGGCTGGCCGACGCCCCCGCCGGTGGAGACGACTGGCTCGAACTCTACAACCTCGACCCATCGCTCCCCGTCGGCCTCGCCGGCGTGCAGTTCGCCACCGCCCGGGCCACTTTCCGTTACGGGGCGCTCTCGTTTATACCCCCGGGAGGCCACGTGGTGCTGCTGACCGACGAACGTCCCGGCGCGACGCACCTCGACTTCAGACTCCCCGCCGCCAAAGGTCACATCGAACTGCTCGACCCCGCCGGGGTTCTGGTGGACCGCGTTGACTACGAGCTCGCCCCCCCGGGCGCCTCGCACGGCCGCCTCCCGGACGGCGGCAGCTCCATCGAGGTCTTCCTCGAGACACCCAGCCCGGGCGCCGCCAATCACCCGCGGAGCTACGAAGGTCCAGTAGTCTCCGAGATCCTCGCCACCGGCGATCCCTTCACCGGCGCCGGATGGGTCGAACTGTGGAACCGCGGGGATGCCGCGTTCGACCTCTCGGGAATGTCCCTCAGCAACGAGCGGCGGGCGCCCCACCAGTGGATCGTCCCCGCCGGCGTCGAACTGTCCCCGGGAGGGAGGCTGGTCATCGACTGCAACCCGGGCCAACCCGCCTCGACCCGCGCGGGTGGCACCCTCAACAGCGCATGGGCGCTCCCCCGCCGCGGGGGGGGCGTGTATCTCTTCGAACCGTCGGGCCGACTCGCGAACTCGGTCGAGTTTGGCTTCCAGGTGCCCGGGCTCTCCATCGGTCACGCCACAACCAACTGGCACCTCCTCGCCCTCCCCACTCCCGGGCACGGCAATTCGCCACCGGCCGATCTCGGCGACGTCCACGACCTGAGGATCAACGAGTGGCTCGCCCTCCCACTCCCGGCCACCCCACCGCAGTCCGACTGGATCGAACTCTTCAACCGCGGCACCCGACCGGTCGCCCTCGCCGGACTTCACCTCACCGACGATCCCAGTCTCGCCGGACTCGGCAAATGGCCCTTCCCCGGCCTGAGCTTCATCGGACCCGGCGGTTTCCTGCGGGTGGACGCCGACGGCCAACCCGACGTCGGTTCGGGACACGCGATG
>JBBQML010000082.1:0-10934 GCA_038328885.1 Verrucomicrobiota bacterium
GCTGAGGGCCGGGGTGAAAATCATCTGCGGCGGCCCCTCGGTGAGCGACGAGGCCGCCCGCCGCATGGGGGCGGACGGCGCCAGCGACAACGCATGGGAAGCCGTCGAGACAATGAAGCGCTGGATGGAGGTCAAACGCGCCGCCCCCGGAGGCAACTGACATGAGCACGACCGCCAACACCATCGTCGATCAATGGGTGAATCGTCTCCGGGGCAAGCTGCCGCCCATCGGCGAGATGACGCATTGGGAGCGCCTCGCCGGTGCCTTCCAGCGACAACGGACCGACTTCGTCCCCGTCGCACCCGAGCTCGACTACTGGCAGATCACCTACGCGGGCTACACGCACCAGGAAATCTACAACGACGTCGACAAGACGACCGACGCCTGCATCAAGACGTGGGCGGATCTGAGGCCGGATGCGATCTGGATGTACGTGGACATCGCGCATCAGATCGAGAACTTCATCCCGGCGGAGCAACGTCCCGCGCACTTCATCCACCGGGGTCCGAAGGACTACCTGCTGTACAAGCCGATCGCCAACACCCTGGACGAGGCCATCGGGCTCTACGAATCCAAGGCCTACCAGCGCCACCTCGACGGCTCGCGGCCGGTGACCCATTACACACCCCACATGCTGCAGCTCCTGGAGTTCCAGGAACGCATGGATCGTACAGTGCCCGTCATCGTGGGCGCCGCCACCCCCTCGAACTACGCCGAGACCATCGTCGAGGTGCAGCAGTTCGTGAAGTGGACGATCACCGAGCCCAAGGCGAAGGTGCACCACTACCTCCAACTCTGCCTCGATGAGCGGCTCGAGGCCCTGGACTTCTACCGCGAGTTCGCCGCCAGGAAGGGCTGCGAATTCTTCGCCTGCTTCGGCGGCGCCCGCACCTGGGGGCCCCGGCAACTGGTCGAGTTCGGCGACTACGACCGGAAGTTCGTGGAGAAGGCGAAGACCATCTTCCCCCATGTGATCTGGCACATCTGCGGCCGGAACGTCTGGAAGGCGATGGAGCTTCTCGGCGAATGGGACGGGATCCAGGCCGTGCAGTTCGACATGCCCTACTATGCCGACGACCAGAACTGGGCCGGGTGGTGCGAGAGGGTGGCGAAGTTGTACAGCGGTCGACGGTGTTCGGCGAACGCCCCGACCACCCAGGCCGCGTGCCACGGTTCCCGGGCCGAGGTCGAGACCATGGTCCGCGAGTTTATCGAGGCCACCCTCCCCCACACCACCGCCTGCGTCATGCCGGGTTGCGAGGTGGATTCCTTCTCCCCGGTGGAGAACGTGCGCGCAATGATCGACGTCGCGCGCAGCTACCGGCCGTAGTCGGAGGTCCGAGTGCCGAGTGCCGAAGTCAGAGGTCGGAGGTCAGAGGTCAGAGGTCCGAGTGCCGAGGTCCGAGTGCCGAGGTCGGAGGTCAGAGGTCGGACGCTCCGCGTGGCTGCGCGACGGTGGAGGGGTGGATCGGGCGGTTGCGTGGGCCCGAAGCCCACGGCTACCATCGTGCAGTCGTTCCGTGACGCCCGAGCCCGCTCGCCGTCCATTCCCGTGCCACGGATCTCCAACCTCCAACCTCCAACCTCCAACCTCCGACATCCAACCTCCAACCTCCAACCTCCAACCTCCAACCTCCAACCTCCAACCTCCAACCTCCGACCTCGGATCTCCGACCTCCGACCCCCGACCCGAGGCTTCCCTCCGGGCCCTCCTCCGCGTAGATAGTGCCTGCACGTGAAGGCCCTTGTCTCCGAGAACGCCGTCCAGACGAGCGAACGCGCGTTCCTCATTGGCGCCCAATTCAAATCCCGCACCGAGTGGGAGCTTCAGGATTCGCTCGCGGAACTCGGCCAACTGGCCCAGACCGCCGGCGCGGAGATCGTCGGCACGGGCACGCAACGGATCGACCGCCCCACCGCGAAGACCTTCATCGGCCCGGGCAAGGCCGCGGAGTTCGCCCTCCGCTGCCACGAGGAGGCGGTCGATACGGTCATCTTCGACGACGAACTCTCCCCCGCCCAGGGCCGCAGCCTGGAGCAGGTGTTCGAGCTCAAGATCCTCGATCGAACCCAACTGATCCTCGACATCTTCGGGCAGCGGGCGCGGACCCGTGAAGGCAAGGTCCAGGTGGAGTTGGCGCAGTTACAGCACCTCCTCCCCCGGCTGACCCGGTTCTGGACGCACCTGTCGCGGCAGAAAGGGGGCATCGGGATGCGGGGGGGCGAGGGTGAAACCCAACTGGAAGCCGACCGTCGCAAGGTCCAGGAACGGATCGAGAAACTGCTGCGCGAACTCGATTCCGTGCGGCGCCAGCGCGCCACCCAGCGCGAAGGCCGCAAGCGCCACCAATGGCCCCTCGCCTCCATCGTCGGTTACACGAACGCGGGCAAGTCCACGCTGCTCAACACCCTGACCGGCGCTGCCGCCCTGGCCGAGGACAAGCTCTTCGCCACCCTCGACCCCACCACCCGCCGCCTGCGGCTCCCGACGAACCAGAACGTCCTCCTGAGCGACACCGTGGGGTTCATCCGCAAACTTCCCCATCGTCTGGTCGAAGCGTTCAAAGCCACCCTTGAGGAGGTCGTCGAGGCCGACCTGCTGCTGCACGTGGTGGATGTCAGCCACCCCAAGGCCGATGAGCAGATCGCCGCGGTGCACACCGTCCTCGCGGAGATCCACGCCAGCGACAAACCGACCCTGATGGTCTTCAACAAGACCGACTGCCTGGGCATCGACAGCTCCGTGGCGCGCTTCCGCGAGCAGTACCCGCAGGGGGTGTTTGTCTCGGCGCGTACCGGCGCGGGGGTTCCAGAACTGCTTGCCGAACTGGGGGTTCAGCTCCGTCCCGTGCGGGAACAACTCGACCTGGCGATTCCCCATGCCGACGCCGCAGCGATCGCCCGCCTGCACGCCGTCGGCCAGATCCTCGAGAGCGATTACGAGCACCCGCGAAAGGCCCGATTCAAGGCCTTGATTCCTCCGCACTTCCGGCACGAGTTCGGGCGCTTCCTCAGCGACAAACCGCGGAAGCGGGTTTGAAGGCGGGCCGGGCTCAGCCCCACCACCAACTCAGCCAGACGAGCAGCACGACCACCGCCACCCACCACCAGACCCGTCGCCATGGCGCTGCACTCCGCCCGCGCCCGAACTCGCGCCGGACAAAACCCTCCCGGTCGAACTCGGAGTCATCCGGCAGGTCCAGACGGTCCACTTGCGCCGCGTCGGACCAGCCGGTCCTCTCGTCCGCACCACAACCCGGGCAAGCCCGCGCACCGGACGGGACGTCTTCGCCGCAGTTGGGACACGTCTCCGGAGTCATGCCGCTCCGCGCGCCGCCAAGAGCGCTTCCACCCGGGCGACATCCCCGGGCACGTCCACCCCGATGCTCTCGTAGTCGACCCGGACCACCGTGATCGGGATTCCGTGCTCGAGGGCCCGGAGCTGTTCCAGCTTCTCGGCCGCTTCGAGAGGCGAGACCGGAAAGCCCACCAGCCGAAGCAGAGTGGCGCGTCGATACCCGTAAATGCCCAGGTGCTTCAGGAACGGAAACGCCGCCAACTGCTCCGGGCGGGACTGTCCCGCCTGATCCCGCAGGTACGGCACCGTCCGCCGTGAGAAATAGAGACCCCGACCGTTCAAGCCGACGACCACCTTGACCACGTTCGGGTTGTCGTAGTCGGCCTCATCGCGCAGATCCGTGGCCGCCGTGGACATTTCGTTCGTCTGCAGCGCCGCCGCCACGGCATCCACCACGGCGGGGTCCATCAGGGGCTCGTCCCCCTGGACGTTCACCACCGCG
Source organism: Verrucomicrobiota bacterium (assembly GCA_038328885.1). Lineage (GTDB taxonomy): Bacteria > Verrucomicrobiota > Verrucomicrobiia > Limisphaerales > CAIMTB01 > CAIMTB01. The sequence goes on from JBBQML010000082.1 coordinate 3,802, forward strand.
TCGCACTCCAAACGGGCGGCCACCTCGGCGATCCGGTCGGTGCCGCTCGGATGATCGGAACGGGTCATCTCCACCCGGGCAAACCCCCGGACCACCGCCGCGATCCGTTCGTCATCGGTGGCCACGATCACGTCGGCCAGCCACGACGACTCGCGGCAGCGTTCCACGACATGCTCGACCAGCGGTTTGCCGGCAATGAGGTGCAGCGGCTTCCCGGGAAAGCGCGACGACGCATAACGGGCGGGAATGATGCCCAGGATCCGGCGGGGCGTGGGCCCGCTCGCGTCGATCCAGTGGTCGGCAGGATTCATGCGGTTTCGTCAGGACGGAAGGACGTCATGGTGGGCCATCCGCCGTTCGCCGTCAAAGGAGCCTTCCGACGGGGTAGCATTTCCCCGACCACCCTCCCGCCGGGAGGGTCCCATGGCAGCGGACTTGCCCTGACAAGGGATGCACGACTCGCGACCGGCCGGGCTTGCGTTCACACTCCGCGCCATGGCTGAGCCTGTCCCCGATCCACCGCCAGCGCCCCCGCACCGCCGACGCCCGCGCTACGCCGGCCGGAACCCGCGCAGGTTCGAGGAAAAGTACAAGGAACACAACCCGGCCAGTCACCCCGAGACGGTCGCCAAGGTGATCGCCTCCGGCAAAACCCCCGCCGGAACCCACCGCCCGATCATGGTCCACGAAATCCTCGCGGTGCTCGCCCCGCGACCGGGCGAAGTGGCGGTAGACTGCACCCTGGGCTACGGCGGCCACGCCCGCGAGTTGCTCGCCCGGCTTCAGCCCGGGGGCCACCTGGTGGGCCTGGATGCGGATCCGCTCGAACTCCCGCGCACCGAGGCCCGGTTGCGCGTGGAAGGTTATGGCGTCGAACAGTTCACGGCCCTGCGCAGCAACTTCGCCGGCCTGCCGGGTGCCCTGGCCGCCGCGGGACGCAACCGCGCGGATCTCGCGCTCGCCGATCTCGGCCTCTCCTCGATGCAACTGGACAACCCGATCCGCGGCTTCTCCGCAAAATCCGCCGGCCCGCTCGACATGCGGATGAACCCCGACCGCGGCCAGTCGGCCGCCGCGCTGCTGGCCGGAGCCTCCCCGCGTGTGCTGGCCACCCTGCTGCGGGAGAACGCCGACGAACCTCAGGCCGACGTCATCGCCCGGGCCTTGGCCGGGCACCGGCTGGAGTCCACGAGGGACCTGGCCCAGGCCGTTCGCGCCGCCCTGCCCCTGGTCGCCCGGGACACCCAGGAACTCGCGGTGCGGCGGACGTTCCAGGCGCTCCGCATCGCCGTGAACGACGAATTCTCGGCGCTGGAGACCCTGCTCCGGCTGCTGCCGTCCTGCCTCGAGCCGGGAGGGCGCGTGGCCATTCTCACGTTCCATTCCGGGGAGGACCGCCGGGTGAAGCACGCCTTCGAGGCCGGTCGCAACGCCGGGGTTTACGAAGCGATCGCCGAAGAGGTTCTTCGCGCCAGTCCCGAGGAACGGCGGGCCAACCCACGTTCCACCTCCGCCAAACTGCGGTGGGCCAGGCGACCCCTCGAAGGTCGCGCGGCGCCAACTCAGACCGCGGCCAGTCGGTAGACAGCCGCCGCGTTGTCCGCAAACAACCGCTGGCGCTCCGCCAGGGTGGCCGCCACCACCACCGGCAACTCCGCCACCACCCCCACCCAGCGTCGGTACTCTGTCGCCAGCGTCGCCACCGGCCAGTCCCCCCCAAAGAGCGTCCGCCCAAAACCAAAGCAGCCCAGGACGTGCTCGAGGTAGGGCCGCAAGTCCGCCGGCTCCCAGGCGGCAGGGTCCGCCTCGGTGGCCAACCCGGACACCTTGCACCACACATTCGGCAAGCTGGCCAGCGCCCGAAGCTGTTCCCGCCAGGGATCGAGCCGACGTTCGCGAATCGCCGGCTTGCCCGCGTGATCGAGCACGAAGACGGTCCCCGGGCAGCGCCGCACGAGTTCCAGAACCGCCGGAAGTTGTCGGTGGTAGATGCAGAGATCGAAGGTCCAGCCGCGCTCGCCCACCGCGCGGACCCCCTCCACAAAGCCGGGCCTCAGGCAAAACGCATCCTCGGCTTCATCCTGCAACAGCCGCCGGACTCCCTTCACCAGGGGATACCGCGCCAGCGCATCCAACTCATCGCCCACCGCGGCACCACGCTCGACCGCGGCATGGGCCACGATGGCGGCAATCCGCGGCTCGTCCACGGCCAACTCGGAAACCCAGGCCGCCTCCTCGACGTTCTGCACGGGATCCCTGCCGCTCTCGACGAAGACCCAACGTTCCACCGTCCCTCCCCCGGGCCCGGTTCCGGCGCAGGCCGCGGCGAAGTCCGCCGGCACCCAGGCACGATCCAGCGCCGGCACGCCCGCCAACCAAGGGTAGCGAAGCCGGGTGGGTTGCCAGAAATGGACGTGCGCATCGACGATCGCGGCGGGCAGCATGGCGGTTGAGAGAGTCTCCAACGGTCCGCTGGTCCCTGCCAAGTCTCAGAACCTCTGGCATTCACCTGAGCCATACGCTGCTGTAGCGCATGTTGGATCGGGACCGACCGAGCCGGATCCCCCGGGTGAACCGCCGACCCTCGTCTCCGTTCGGCTTGGGACCGGGTCGTGAGTCAAAAGCCGGCAAAGTACCCCAACTCCCGCAACGATGAATAGTCCCGCGGTTGCTCGCGGGTCCGACGACCCAGGATGACGTGGTCGAGGATCTCGATCTTGAGCAAGTGACCGCCGCGGATGAGATCCCGGGTGACCCGGATATCAGCCTCGGAGGGCTGGGGATCCCCGCTGGGGTGGTTGTGCGCGAGGATCACCGCCGCGGCGTTCGCGGCGATGGCCGGCCGGAACACCTCCCGCGGATGAATCAACAGCGTGTCCAGCGTCCCCTGCGAAAGCCGTTGGGCGGCAACCAGCCGGCGCCGGGTGTTCACCATCAGGAGATGGAAAGTCTCGACCTGCAGCGTGCGCATCTCCTCGCGCAGGAAGTCGGCGACACGCTCCGGGGTGTCCAGCAGTGGAGTTTCGGCGTGGACTTCCTGGGCCAGCCGGCGCGCCAGTTCGAATGCCGCCTTGAGCCCGATCGCCTTGTCGTTCCCCACCCCCGGCACCGCCCGCATCTCGGCGAGCGACGCCGAGGCCAGCCTCCCCAGGGAGCGCCCGAAGGCATCGAGCAACCGCTCGGCCAGCACCGTGACCGGGGTTCCCTTCGTTCCCGTACGCAGCAGAATCGCCACCAACTCGGCGTCCACGATCTGGGCAGGTCCCAGCCGGGCCAGGCGCTCCCGCGGGCGTTCCCGCTCGGGCGTCTCGCGCATCAACCGCCGCTCGCTGTCGTCGGGTGCCACTGCGTTGCGCCAGGAAAACGCGGCTCACGGTCGAATTCTTGCAGGGAATCCTCGGGGAGTAGACCCGCCGCCGAACCCGGAGGCTCCCCGCTCCGCGCTCGCGAAGTGCTCGCTGAATTCCCTTCAGGAAAGCACCCTCCGGGCGGTGAGCGCGCCCCTCAAACTGCTTTCGTGGAACGTCAACGGCCTCCGCGCCATCCTCCGCAAGAACTTCCTGGAGTTCCTCGAGCAGGAGTCACCGGACATCCTCTGCCTGCAGGAGACCAAGGCGACCCCGGATGACGTCGAGGCGCTCTGGCCGGCCACCTACACCACCTACTGGAATACCGGGGAAAAGAAGGGGTACAGCGGGACCGCGATCTTTACCCGCCACCGACCGTTGAAGGTCACCCGCGGCATCGGCACCCCCGAACACGACCGCGAAGGACGGGTGCTCACCGCCGACTACCCGGACTTCCACCTCGTCAATGTTTACGTCCCCAACTCCCAGCGCGAACTGACCCGCCTCCCCTACCGTCAGCAGTGGGACCGCGACTTCCTCGCGTACCTCCGTAAACTCGCCCGCCGAAAGCCGGTGGTCGTCTGCGGGGACCTCAATGTCGCCCACGCGGAGCGCGACCTCGCCAACCCGAAAGCCAACGTGCGCAACCACGGTTTCACGGTGGAGGAACGCGGCGGGTTCGATGCCGTTCTCGCAGCCGGTTTCCTCGACACCTTCCGCGAATTCGAGAGCGCCGGCGGACATTACACGTGGTGGAGCCCCATGTCGGGTGCCCGCGCCCGGAACGTGGGCTGGCGCATCGATTACTTCCTGGTTAGCGCGACCCTGCGCCCCCTCCTCCGCCGCGCCTTCATCCGCCCGGCCGTCCCGGGCTCCGACCACTGTCCGGTGGGCATTGAACTGGACCCCGCCACCGCCACCGCCGGCGCGGGCTAAGTTCCACCACTACCTTCCTCCGTCGCCCCGCGACAACCGCAACTGGCACCGCTCCCCGCGTGCTGCCGTGCTTCCTCGTTCCGGCCTACTCCGGCAGCAACTGGATCTCGACCTTGCGGAACTCCACCGGGTGGCTTTCGGACTGCAGGCTGATGGTGCCCCTGGTCACCAGCTTCGGGTGTGTCTCGCCCAGTTTCCTGGCGTACTTGTCCGTTAGGTCGAGTTGCGGATCCGTGTAGCTCAGCACCAGATCGCCCTCGACATAGTGGTTGATGACCCTGGCGCCGCGCACCTCCACCTCCACCGCCACCCAGCGGTCGCCGCGGTAGGTCTGGGAGGTCGAGTCGGTGCAATGCTGCCGGATCAGCTTGCCCCCCATCACGACGTCGGTGCCCGGCGTGCACAGGTTCGCGGTGGTTCGCTTGCCCGAACCCGCCCCCCCCAGCAACTGCACTTCAATCGAAACCGGGAAGTCCTGGTCCAGTTCCATGCTCTCCGGCGTCTGCCCGTGGAGCATCAATCCACTGTTCCGCAGCGCCCAACCGGGGCCGCCCTTCATCTGGTCCCCGACGAAGCGGTACTCGGCCCGCAGGCGGTAGTGCGAAAAGGACTCACGGTAGAACAGGTGACCGAACCGCTCGCGATACTCGCCGTCATACTGGTCATAGCCCACCTTCAAAACGCCGTCCGCGACGCGGAACGTATTCGCGAAGTTGGTCCCGCTGGGGTGACCCCGGATCTTCGGGACCCAGCCGGTGAGATCCTGGCCATTGAAGAGCGGCACCCATTTCCCCACCTCCGGCTTCGGCAGGTCGACCGCACCCGCACCCACCGCGGTCAGCAGCAATGCCGACAGGAGAACCCCGATACCAAGCAGGCTGGCGGACCGACGGGAGAAGGTGTTCATGGGCTGGGTCAGGTGACCCCGGAAGCAAACGCCCCCGGAGCCCCTGGCGTCAACGATTGGGGGGGGGATCGCCGGTCCGACCAGGAACCGCGGAATTGTTTGTAAGAACTCACCTCGCTCCCCCGTTTACCCAGCATCCGAACGGTCGTGGTGGATGGTCCGGACAGCGGGTGGAGGGTTCGAGGAGGTGCCTTTCTCCCGCGTCCCAGCCCGGCAGCGCAAACCCCGCCGCCACGACCACCGGACGGGGAGGGCTATTGGCGTGGCCCTCCCCACTTCCGTTCTCCCCCGGGATGCCGCCCCAGGCGGATCACCGACTCGGCGTGGCGACGGCGAGCCGCCTACGTCCGACTAACCCCGCGCGACAAAGGCCCGGAGTTCCTCCAACTCGAGCTCATACCCGCCGCTGAGAATCGGGAAACGGCACCAGGTCTTCGGGTCCAGGTTCTCGTCGTCGACGTGGAAGCTCGGCGCGTAGCGCTCGCGCTTCCATTGGTTCCGGCACCAGAGGCGGAAGAACCGCTCAACCCACTCCCCCAACTGCTTCACGGCGTATTCCGGGAAAAGCAACCGCATCTGCTGGAACGCCTCGACCGGCGACTGCTTGTCCCGGATGGCGGCGCGTTCGATGGCGTCCAGCAAGGGGTACGGCATCAGGTCCGCCTCGTCCGTCTGCGTCCGCTCCGGCGGACGCAGCTCGGCGGTGGGCGCCTGTGCGTTCACCGCGCGCAACGCCGGCACGGGTGCCGCCCCCAACGGCCCCTCGCGCTCGAGCCAGACCAGCCACTCGCGCAGCCAGGCCTTGTCGATCCCCGCGATCGGGGCCAGGCCGCCGCTGGTGTCGCCGTCCATGGTCGCATACCCCACCGCCGCCTCGCTCCGATTGCTCGTGGAGAGCAACAGGGCACCCTTCACGTTCGCCAGCATCCACACCCCTGGCGAACGCACCCGCGCCTGGATGTTCTGCAATGCAACGTCGTCCCGCGCCCAGGTCAGCTCACGCCCCAGCGCGCCCGACACGAGGTCCACGTATCCCCGGTGCAGGGCGGTGATGTCGAACTCATGGTGCTCGGCTCCCACCGCCTCGGCCACCGCCCGTGCCGCCGCCCGCGTGACCAGGCCGCTGTTCGACGTCGCCTGGTAGACCGTGGTCAGCAACACCCCGACCATCTCCCGGGGGGTCGCCGCCGAGCCGAGGCCGCTGAGGTAGCCGAGTTTCGCCCTGAACCCTTCCACCCCCAGCTCGGCGCACCCCTGGGTCACCATCAGGGCGACCAGACAAACGATGGAGGAGGAATCGGCCCCGCCGCTGAGTGAGACGACGAAGCCATACGAATGGCTCTTGCGAAGGTAATCGAACAGGGCCAACGGCACCGCCCGGGCAAATTCCTCGGCCTTGAGGTTCGCCGACCTCTCCCATGCCGCCGCCACGGGCTCCTGCCGGACCGGCGCCACGGCCGGCCACGCGAAGTCGGGAGCAACCACACATGCCGGCTCAGGGCCCAGCCCGGGCTGAAAACTGGCCAACCGTGACTGTTGCAGCCGCGTCACATCGACGTCGATCACCGCACTGGTCACCTGCACGTCGGCGTAGGAGAAGCGCGGGCCGCTGGCCAGCAGGCGCCCCGCCGAGGCGATCATCGCCTCCCCATCGTAAATCGCCCGCCCCGCCTCGTTGCCAAGCAGGTTCGCGTACACGTAGCTGCATCCGAACGCCCGCGAACCCTCGAGCACAAACCGCTGCCGGATCGCGATCTTGCCGAAGGCGAAGTGGCTCGCGCTCGGGTTGAGAATCACGTCCACCCCCCGGGCCGCCAACTGAATGCCAGGCCGCGACGCCGCCCAGGCGTCCTCGCAGATCTCGAACCCAAACCGCACCCCGCCCACCTCGAAACTCAGGTCCCCCACCGGGCAGGCCTGGCCGTCGATCTCCACGGTGTCCC
>JBBQML010000083.1:0-10913 GCA_038328885.1 Verrucomicrobiota bacterium
ACGCGATCCCCGGGAATCATGACTGGTACGACGCCCTCGAGGGCTTCGCGGCCACCTTCCTCGACCCCCCGGCCGCCCGCTCATCGATGCGGGCCAGGGTGGAGGCCGACCTCAAGATCAGCCGCTCCACCGATGCCCACATCGAGTCGCTGATCCGCGAAGCAGGCCGACTGCGGAGCGAGTACCGGGTCCCGACCGGTTTCCAGCAGGCCCCGTTCTTCCAACTCCAAACCGCGAGCTTCGCGCTGTTTGCCGTGGATACCGGGGTCCAGAAACGCCTGGATGAGGTGCAACTCGCCTGGTTCCGCGGCGCCCTCGAAGCGGCGCGGGGCAAGTTCAAGTTCGTCGTGCTCGGCCACCCGCTGTACGCCTGTGGCCAGTATCGGGCCACGGACCGGCCGGAGTTCGCCGCCCTGCACCAACTCCTCCGCGAGCACGACGTCCGGGTGGTGATGGCCGGGGACACCCACGACCTCGAGTACTACGTCGAGCACGCCACGGCCACCCCTGGGGACACGGACCGCCATCATTTCGTCAACGGAGGCGGTGGAGCCTTCCTCACCTACGGCGCCCAACTCGCCGACCTGGAGGCGATGCCTTCGGCGGAATGGGCCTTCTATCCGCCAACCGCCGCCATCCGCGCGAAGGTGGAGGCCAACAATCCCCTCTGGAAGGTGCCGCTCTGGTGGTGGACCCACCGCTGGCGGGCCTGGCCTTCCGCCCCGGAATGGCTGTCCGCCGCCTTCGACTACAACGTCGCCCCGTTCTTCCAGAGCTTCTGCGAGATCCGTGTTGAACCGTCCCAGGGCAAGGTTCGCATCCTGCCCTGGGGTATCCACGGCCGCCTGCTGTGGTCGGACCTGCAGACGTCCCCCGGACTCCGACCCGCCGGCGTGACCGCCGACACGCCCGTGGAATGGAGCTTCGATCTGGCTCCACCTGCGCACGCCGCGGGCGCCGCACCACCGCCTGCCCCCCTATGACCCCTCCCGGAGCCCTGCCCTTTGTCCTCGCCAACGGCCAGCCGTTGCCGATCGCCCTCCCGTCCACCCTGGAGTCCTTCCTCGTGGCGCAGGGCCTGCGTCCCCGCAGCGTCGTCGTGGAATTAAACGGCGAAGCCGTGGCGCCGTCCGAATTCCCCGGCCGCCAACTGGCCTCGGGCGACCGCCTCGAGATCGTGAGGATCGTCGCGGGCGGCTGACGCCGCCACCGCGATTGTCCCAGTCCGCGGTGTTCTCGCGAGGGGATTGGTGGATTGCTGCCCTGCTTGCGACGCGGCGGGGTGCGCCTCCATGCTCCGCCCATGCCAGCTGACGTGGCCCAGGCCGCGGCCCTCCTGCTCCGTTTGTCCGAGAACATCGCCCGCGTGCTGCGCGGTCAGGAGGGCTCCACCCGCCGCCTCCTCGCCGCCTATGCTGCCGGGGGGCACGTGCTGCTGGACGATTTCCCCGGCACCGGAAAAACCACGCTCGCCAAGACGCTGGCCCTCTCCATCGACGCCCGCTTCACCCGCATCCAGTTCACGCCCGACCTCCTGCCCACGGACATCATCGGCGTTTCGATTTTCAACCAGCGGGAGCAGACCTTCGAGTTCCGTGAGGGACCGGTGTTCACCGACGTCCTTCTGGCCGACGAAATCAACCGCGCCTCGCCGCGCACGCAGTCCGCCATGCTCGAGGCGATGGCGGAAGGCCAGGTAAGCGTCGACGGCCAGCGCCGACCGCTCTCGGACCTCTTCTTCACCATCGCCACCCAGAACCCGGTGGAGTTCCGCGGCACGTACCCGCTGCCCGAGGCCCAGATGGACCGTTTCATGATGCGTTTCGGGCTGGGGTACGTCTCGGCCGGGGAGGAGGTCGCCGTGTTGTCGAGCCAGGTCTGGGGCCATCCGATCGATGCCGTCCGGCCCTGTGCCACGCCGGACGAGATCCGCAACCTCCGCCTGGCGGTCCGCTCCATGCGCATCAGCGAGGAAATGCTGCACTACATCGTCAGCCTGGTCCAGGCGACCCGTTCGCTGCCGGGCGTTCCGCTGGGTGCGGGGCCGCGCGCCTCGCTGGCCCTGATGAAGGCCTCGCAGGCCCTGGCACTATTCGATGGCCGCGAGTTCGTCCTCCCCAGCCACATCGCCGAACTCGCGGTCCCCGTCATCGCCCACCGTTTGGTGCTCGATCCACAGGCCCGCTTCGCCGGCACCTCCCCCGCCACGCTGGTCGAAGACCTCCTTCGGCAGCATCCGCCGCCGCGCTGATTGATCCGACCGAACCGCCCCCGTGCCCCCTGCCCTGCCAGCGTCACCCCGTGCTGCCGCCGCGACTGTCGGGACGCGGTCGCTGGACCTGGACCGGCGGCTGCACCGGACCTACCGGCAGATGTTCGGGGTGCGCCGATGGGTCTGGAACCGGCTCACCCCCGCCGGGTCCCTCCTCCTGTGGGGCATCGTCGCCACGGCCTCGTTCACTGACGTGGGCCAGACGATGTCGCACCAACTCCTGGCTTTCCTGGGGTGCGTGTTCCTGTCCTCCCTGATCTGGACGCACGGCCGGCACGCCCGATGCGCCGTGGAACGTCTCGTGCCACGTCACGGTTCGGTCGGGAGTGTCCTCCCATGCCGGGTCCGGATCCGGAACCTCGGCCGTCGATGGCTCCGGGGGGCCGAGTACCGGGAGGATAGCCCCGACCCGCGTCCCTCGGTTCAGGAGTTCCACACGCTAGTGGAGCCGGGGGAGGCCCGGAGAAACTGGTTCGACCGGCGCTACCGGTTCTATCGGTGGCGCTGGCTTTGCCTGCGCAACACCCGGCTGCGTCCCCAGCCCGTTCCGATTCCCGACCTGCCGCCCGGCGGCGAGACCGAGGTTGTCATGGCCCTCATGCCCCTGCGCCGAGGCCGGCTCACGCTGGATCACGCCGAGATCACCCGCACCGATCCGTTCGGTCTGCTGCGGCGGGGAACCCCGAGCCGCGGCAAGTCCGTCTCGGTGATGGTGTACCCCCGGAGGTTCCCCCTGCCGCCGCTGGAGTTGCCAGGGATCTCGAAGCGGCTCCACACCGGCGGCATCGCCCTCGCCGGAGCCGTGGGTGACACGGAGGAGTTCATGTCCGTGCGCGAGTATCGACCGGGGGATCCCTTGCGAAAGATCCACTGGGCCGGCTGGGCGCGCACCCTCAAGCCCGTGGTGAAGGAGTTCCAGGAGGAGTACTTCGTCCGCCATGCCCTGCTGCTCGACACGTTTGGCGGAGGGGAGGAAGCCGACGCCTTCGAGGCGGCGGTGTCGCTGGCGGCGTCGTTCGCCTGCACCATCGACGACCAGGAGACGTTGCTCGACCTGATGTTCGTGGGAGACCGGGCCTACGTGTTCACCGCCGGCCGGGGCCTGGCCCACAGCGCGCAGATGCTCGAGATCCTCGCCGGAGTGGACCTCCATCCTGCGGGTCAGGCCGACGATCTCGAGCAACTGGTCCTTCGCCACCTGCAGCAACTGAGCGGCTGCGTGCTCATCCTCCTGCACTGGGATGAAGCGCGCCGTGCCTTGCGTCAGGGTCTCGAGGCCCGCGAGGTGCCCACGCTGACGTTCATTGTGCGCGGAGAACCTGCCCCCGCGGGCCTCACCCTGCCCCCCAACACGCACTGGATCGCCGCCGGGGAAGCCGAGGCAGCACTCTCCCGGCTCGGTGGGTGACCCGTCGGCCGCGGCGTCGATCCGCGAAAACGGGAGAACCGGCACCCGCTGGTGCGGGGCCGGTTCCCGGGAACCCGAGGGCGGCAAGGACGACCCTGGCGAGGCTCAACTCGTGACGCCCCGGTGGAACTCTGCCCAGTCGTCCAGGTTGTTGAGGTCGATGGCACCCGGATTGACCGAGCCATCATCCGCCAGCCCGCTGGCCGCGAGGACGGCCCGGCGAACCTCGTCGGTGTGGACGTACCCGCCCACGGCGGCGTTGCTCTTGAAGATCGTGGCGCGGTCGAGGTTCGCCCCGGGGTAAGCCTTGATCCACGCTTCGAATTGCACGTAGGTCGGCTTTGCCGAACGGATGAATCCGCGGGCCTTTTCCGGGTCCACGCCGATTGCGCCCAGGACCATGTGGTCGTACCCGGGCCCGATGTCGCTGTAGCCATCGGCCAACTGGCCTACCGCACCGAGGAGCCCCTTCTGCCACAAACGCGGGAGGTGGAGGAGACCCAGGGGACCGGAAACGCCGGAGCTGATCAGGGGGACTTGTTTCGTGCTCATGTGTGGGAGTGATGCGATGCAATCCGACGCGCGCGGCGCGCCGTCTGGAACGTGCGAGAACCTAACCGCCCTGCTCCCGAGGTCAACGCCGGGCGTGCGATCGCAGGTTGAACGCGGGGAATCCCACCTCCACACTCGCCCGCATGAGCGTGGAGGTCCTGGCCCGCCTGCAGTTCGCCTTTACCATCTCGTTCCATTACATCTACCCGCCGCTCAGCATCGGCCTCGGGGTCATCATCGTCCTCATCGAGGCGCTCTGGCTCCGGACGCGTGACCCACAGTACCTCGCCATGGCCAAGTTCTGGGTCAAGGTCTTCGCCCTCACATTCTCCATCGGAGTCGCCACCGGCATCGTGATGGAGTTCGAGTTTGGCACCAACTGGTCCACGTACTCCCGCTTCGTCGGCGATGTCTTCGGCAGCGCCCTCGCCGCGGAGGGGGTTTTCGCTTTCTTCCTCGAATCCGGTTTCCTCGCCGTCCTCCTCTTCGGCTGGGACAAGGTCAGCCCGCGAATCCACTTCTTCTCCGCCCTGATGGTGTGCCTCGGCGCCCACTTCAGCGCGATCTGGATCGTCGTCGCCAACTCCTGGCAGCAGACCCCCGCGGGCTACCACATCGTGGGGGAGGGCCTCCACGCGCGGGCCGAGATCACCGACTTCTGGGCCATGGTTTTCAATCCCTCGAGCATGCAGCGGCTGTCCCACACCGTCGTGGGCTGCTGGCAGGCCGGGGCCTTCCTCGTGCTGAGTGTCAGCGCCTTCTACCTCCTCCGCGGCCGCCACCTCGAGTTCGCCCGCCGGTCCTTCAAGATCGCGTTGACGTTCGCCGCGGTCGCGTCCGTCCTCCAACTGGTCAGCGGCCATGCCAGTGCCGACGGCGTGGCCCGCCACCAACCCGCCAAGCTGGCCGCGATGGAGGGTCACTACCCGGCGAACGCCCCCGCCGACCTGACGCTCTTCGGCTGGGTCGATACCGATTCGGGCCGCGTCCACGGCATCAAGATCCCGGGACTCCTGAGTTGGATGCTGCACGGCGATACGCAGGCGCCGGTGCGCGGGCTCGACAGCTTCCCGGCATCCGACCGACCGCCGGTGCAGGCGACCTTCCAGTTCTACCACGCCATGGTGGGCATCGGCATTGGCCTCATCGCCCTGAGCGCCGCGGGTCTGCTGGCCTGGTGGCGGGGAGGGCTCTTCCAGTCCCCCTGGCTGCTGCGGATCTTTGTGGTGTCGGTCCTGGGACCCCAGTTCGCCAACCAACTGGGCTGGTTCACCGCGGAGGTTGGCCGACAGCCCTGGGTGGTCTACGGACTGCTCCGCACCTCGGAGGGTCTCTCTCGGGTGGTGCGGGCAGAACAGGTGCTGGGTTCCTTGATCCTCTTCGCGCTCATCTACCTCCTGCTTCTCGCCGTCTTCCTCTTTCTGCTTCACGACAAGATCCTCCACGGTCCCGAGGAGGGCACCGAGGATGCGCCCGGCCGCCGGGCCATCCCCAGCCTGACCGGACCCACCCCAACCAAACACTGACATGGATCTGCACGTCCTGTGGTTCGGGCTCATCGGCGTCCTCTTCACGGGCTACGCCATGCTGGACGGTTTCGATTTCGGCGTGGGCACGCTCCACCTCCTTCACCGCACCGACGAGGATCGCCGGATCGCGCTGAACGCGATCGGTCCGGTCTGGGATGGCAACGAGGTCTGGCTGGTGACCGGCGGCGGCGCGCTGTTCGCGGCGTTCCCCGAAGTCTATGCCACCGTCTTCTCCGGTCTCTACCTCCCCTTCATCCTGCTGCTCTGCGCGCTCATCTTCCGTGGGGTCGCGATCGAGTTCCGCAGCAAGCAGCCCATGCGCTGGTGGCGCCAGTTCTGGGATGTCAGTTTCTGCGTCGGGAGCCTCCTCGCGAGCTTCCTCTTCGGGGTGGCCCTGGGGAACATGGTTCGCGGCATCCCCCTCGATGCCCGTCACGAATTCGCGGGCACCCTGCGGGACCTGCTGCACCCCTATGCCCTCGGGATGGGTGTCACCACGGTCGCCCTCTTCGCCATGCACGGGGCCATCTACCTGGCGATGAAGACCGAAGGCGAACTTCAGCAGCGCGTGCGGGGCTGGATCAACCGCTGCATCATCGCCTTCATCCTCTGTCATTCCATCCTCTCGCTGGCCACGCTGCTGTACCTCCCCCACATGACGGAGAGCATCAAGCATCAGCCCTTCTTCTTCCCCCTCGTCGTGCTGGTGATCCTCGCCATCGCCAACATCCCCCGCGCCATCCACCTGGGCCGGGATTTCCAGGCATTCCTGTCCTCCGGCGCGACCATGGCCCTGCTGATGATGCTCTTCGGCCTCGGGATCTTCCCGAATATGGTCTACTCGCAGCCCGACGCCGCGAACAGTCTGACGGCCTACAACGGCGCCTCCTCGGAGAAGACGCTCGGCATCATGCTGGTGATCGCCCTGACCGGCCTGCCGGTGGTCCTGACTTACACGGCGTGCGTGTACTGGATCTTCCGGGGAAAGGTGAAGCTGACCGACGCGAGTTACTGAAGGACGGTCAAGGTCTCGCCGGCCTGGAGCACGAGGCCGTCCCCCAGCCCGACTTCCCCCCGCAGTTCCGGCTCCTCCCATCGCCAGGTGGCCGGCACGTCCCGGCGGCCGATCCGTACCCGGACCGGACCCCCACCCGGATCCGCCGGGAGCCCAAGGGTCAGCTTCTTCAGACGCAACCGCCCCCAGCGCACCTCGACGCGGCACTCCCACTGGCCCTCGCGCCGGGTCCGGGTGAACGTCCCCCAGCCCTCCGCCGCGATGAAGGCGCACTGGAAGTCGTCCCCGGCGAGCCGTGGAGTAAACCCAAGTTCGCCTCGCGGCCCATGGTGCGCGAAGCCGCAGGCGGCGACGAAGACGCCGTAGCTCGCCATCGCCCGGGCGTAATGGCTGCTGCATTCGACCTCGTTGAACGGATTCCGTTTCGTTGCGTGGTAGCGGTCGTGGACCATCCGGGTCACCGCCAGCCCTTGCTCGACCAGGCCCTCCGCGACCATGTGCGCCGCCACCTGGTACTCGAAGCCCGTCATGCACTCGTTGAAGTATCCCACGAACGTCGGATCCCCCTTCCCGGAGGCCTTCTCACCACCCCCCCGCGGCCAGGTGCACATGAGCAGGCCGCCTTCGCCGGGCATCGCGTACCACCGCCCGCCACGAAGGGCCTTGAAATTGTCCCGGTAGACCCCGACGTCGGGCGTGAAGTTGTACCGCCACAAAGCCTCCAGCGCCTGTCGGGTGGGACCGGCCGGCAGCACCCGCGGGAGGCCCACCTGCATCGCCCAACTCTGGCCGAGGACCTGGTCGATATGGCACCCGTCGTTGGTGTTGATTGCCTCCGGGTGGCCCGGGTCCAACCGATGGATGAAGTACTCCCCGTTGAACAACCGCTCGGTGATCGCGCGTTGCCCGCGCTCGGCGATTCCCTCGCAACGTTCCGCAAAGGCGCTGTCCCCCACCTCGCGGGCCATCGCCGCGCCCGCCCGCACCGCCGCGCAGTACAGCGAACTCAGCCAGGCGATCTCCCCGTACCAGGCTGCGTCGAGCGTGTTGTACTGCTCGCCTTCGAGCACGCCGTCGACATCCGTATCCCGCGAGATCAGGTACTCCACCGACTTCCGGATGCGCGGCCAGAGCCGCCGCAGGAAACCGTGGTCCGCCGACATGAGATGTTCCCGGTACGTCCGCAGGATCGTCCCGCTCTGCCCGTCGATCGCCACCACCCGGTGCGCCTCCGCCCGATAGTCCATCGCTCCGGTGTCGGGGTGGAAGGCGAGACCATAGTCCACGAACTCGCGCACCGACCGTTCCAGGGCGGGGAATACCCGACCGACAGCCTGCGCATACTGCCAGACGTGCTGGCAGGTGCCGGCACAGCAGTAAGTGCCTTCCCAACCGTAGAACCGGCCGTTGTCGAACTGGTGGCAAGTGGCCGTTGCCAGGATCGAGGTGTTGACGAATGTGCGCTCGAGGAACCAGTGCGGCAGGGTGGCATCCTCGTACCAGGTCTGCCGCCACAACCGCGTGTCGGCCGTCAATCGTTCCAGGTGCTGGGCCACATAGCGTGCCACCCCGGTGGACGAGCCAAACCGGTTGGCATAGGCGCGTTGGAGTTTCTCGATCCCGGTCACGTGAGCCAGCGAGGCGCGTCGCACCGCCGGGAAATGCCAGGTGACCACAAACGTGACGGTGGCTGAACGCCCCGGCCTCAAGCGCACCCGCCGCCCGAGCCCCCCCACCAACCGACGGCCAAACGGCTCCTGCGACTCCGCCGCTTCGCCGGTCGTCCGCCCCGTTCTCCCCGACGGCAGCTCGCCCGCACCCGCCACGAACGCAGCGTCCGGGAACGTGCCTTCGATCGAGGTGCGTCCGAAATCATCCCGACCGGGCGCCAGCAGCGCCAGGCCCAGGGTCCCGAAGTCTTCCTCACGTTCCAGAGCCACCGGACTCAACCGCGGAACATCACTGAGGACGAGATCGTCCAGGCCGATGTTTCCCCACGGCCCGGACTCGTCGTCCACCACCTGCAACCGGGCGGTCTTCCCCGCCCAGGGGCGCAGGTCCCACGAACGCGCCTGCATCCGGTTGTCATTCTGCCCGGTGGCACTCAGGACGACGGCACCATCGACGAGCAGGTTCAGACAGGTCTTGCCGCGATGGCCGCCACCTCCAATGAGGAAGTTCAGGTGGTTGCGCTCGAGGACGAACGGCTCGCTGGTGAGGGTTCCCCTGGCCGCATCCCGGGCGCCGACGTCGTTGCCCGGAGCCCCACCGTGCGTGTTGACCACCCGCGTTCCCTGCCCCCCCACCTTGCCCTGATAGTCCGGGAGACGGTCCATCTCGACCGGCCCCTCCCCGAACGCCGTGCCGGTGGTGGTCCAGCGGTCGTACGCCGCCCGCTCGAAATCGTCGAACACGAGGTCCGGCCGGCGCTCCGGCGCGGGCGCCGGCGGTGCCGGCCTGGCGCGGCACTCGAGCAACGTCAATCCTCGCTCCCGGCGCAACGCGTTCCGGCGCTCGCCCCGGCCCACCGTCCCACTTCCCAGGCAGGTCGCGTTCTCCAGCCAGCCGGCGACTCCGACCTCGACGGTTTCCTTCCCCGCGTTGTGGACCGTAAAGGACATCAGGGTCGCGGGCAGGCTGGAATCCTCGACGTTCAGCGGGATGAACGGGGAGAACGCTTCCAGCGACACCTCCACAGGGCAGGCCGCGTCGCGGTATTCGACGTGGCCGATGGGGTATTGGCCCCGGAACTCGACGTCCCGGAACCCGCGTCCATCCAACCGGCGGACCTCGCGCTGTCCGGCGACCCGGGTCTCCAGCGCGAACCCCTGTTCGATCGGCGACACTGACTCCAGCGGCTTGGCGTAGTGCGGACCACGGTAGTCGCCGAAGTCGCCCGGAGGCGCCTGGTTGAAGATGTCCCAAAGCCACAGCCGGCCGTCACCGCCGAGGTAGAGTTGGCCGCAGCCGATCCCGCCGACCGGCATGCCGATGAACCGGAGTTCATCGGCCGTGTTCGCGGTGGCAGCACCACGGGAGGTGAGCGCTGCGCGCCACGCGGCGCTCAACCGTTTGTCCCGAGGTACCAACCCTTCGAAATCGGCCACTGCGAGCGGGCCGGCCACGGCCTTCCACCAGGCGGGCACGGTGAACGCCGTCCCCAGCACGGCGGTAGCGGTACGGGTTGAGCCGATGAGAAAGGCGCGGCGGGACGACGCCGAGCCGGTATCGCTGGTTTCCATAGGTTCCATAGGATTGCGTCTTCGAGGTGGCTGTGCGTAGCTATCGCACGATGTCCCGCGAGGAAAGCCTCTTCCGAGGCCCCGTCCGCAATAAGTTCTTGCGATCGGGCTGCTTGCCCGTTCCCTTCAGGGCGTCAACACGCGTCGCTGTCATGGCACTTACGAGGATTCCGTCCGGTCGGTCGATCGTCGCTCAAACCCCCTTCCGATCGCTGGTTGCCAGGGCCTGGGTCCGGGCCGGCGCCCTCGCGCTCGCCGCCCTGGCCGCTCTCGGGGCGGTTCCGGCGCCTGCCGCCCCCGCGGTTCTCCCACCGGGAGCAAGCCCATGCTTCACGAATAGCGTCCCGACCGGCTACGGCACCTTCGTGCTGCTCAAACAGGCGAACTACGCGCAGAGCGCTGCCGAGGCTCCGGTTGGCCTGGATGCCGCAGCCAGCATCGAACTCCGCCCCCCATTCGCATACGCCATTTCCAACGCGGTCGTCACCGGCCCGGCCAGCTTCGAAGCCGGACTCATCCGTGCCGCGGACGGCTCATCCGCCTGGTCCGAAGCGGGCACCGAAGGGGTGCTCCTGCCCAAGCTGCCCCCGGGGTTGTGGAACACGAGCTTCCACGTCGGACCCGCCGAAGGAACCCCCTTCATCGGGTTCTTTCTGTTTACGCTGGTCTCCAACGCGCCGCCCGTCCCGGAGGTGGTGAATCTCCAGGCCGCGCAGACCATCAACGCCGCCTCGGCCTTCAACCTCTCCTGGACCCCGTCGATCGCCAGCGGCACCAATGACCGCGTGAACCTGACGATTGTCGATGGGACGGGTTCCATCGTCGTCTCCGCGGCGTCCGACTGCAGCGCCCCGACCGAACTGCTCCGGACCAGTTCCAGTTTCGAGATCCCCGC
>JBBQML010000084.1:0-10778 GCA_038328885.1 Verrucomicrobiota bacterium
GAGTCCTAACTACTTCACCGCCGGGAATCCCGAACCCCGCTTCGACCTGACGTTGGGCGGGGTCTACGAGCTCAGCCAACTGGTGGTCTGGGGCTATGGCGGCAACAACAACGAGGCCAGCGATTTCACGGTGGAGTTCTCGACCGATGCGGGGTCGACCTTCTCGGGGAGCGAAAGCGTCCAGACCAGCAAGCTCCTCGGCGGGAACGCGGAGGCGTTGCCCTTCGCCACCACCCACGCGGCCAATGCCATCCGCATCACGATGACCAACAACGGCGGCGGCCGGGGGTTCAGTGGCGCGGGCTCGGGCGACCGGGCGGGCCTCGGCGAGATCAAACTGCTCGGTCGCGCGCTGTCGCTCATCACGCCCACGGGCATCACTCAGAAGGCGGGGAATGCGCTCGACGGCTTTGTGGTGGCGAACCTCATCAACAACTCCGGCTTCGACACGGCCCCGGACGCGCGGACCTACGCGACGACGACCCACAACGCCGCGGGCAACACCTGGGTGACGGCCACCGCGTCCAATCCGAACTACTTCTCGGCCGAGAATCCCGAGCCGAGGTTCGAACTCACCCTCGGCGGCCTCTTCGAGTTGAGCCAGCTGGTGGTCTGGGGTTACGGAGGGAACAACAACGAAGCGTCTGACTTTACGGTCGAGTTTTCAGCCGATGCCGGCGCCACGGTCACGGCAACCGAGTCCGTCCAGACCACCGGCCTGCTGGGTGGCAACTCCGAAGGGCTCGCCTTCTCCGAGAAGCGCACCGCCAACTTCGTTCGCCTCACCATGACCGCCAACGCCGGCGGGCGCGGCTTCGCGGGCGCTGGCACGGGTGACCGGGTGGGACTGGGTGAAATCAAGTTCCTGGGCCTCGCCGCAACCGCTGATCCGGGCCCGACGCTCACGGCGACGCGCAACGGGGATCAGTTGGCGCTCTCCTGGCCCGCGGCCGCGGTGGGCTTCCAGCTCGAATCCAGCGACCAACTCCCTGGCACCACATGGGTCCCGGTTCCCGGCGCCGCCGACAACCGCGTAACGGTCACGCCTTCTCCCGGCGTGCGGTTTTATCGCCTGAGGAAGCCCTAAGGCAGAGGCTTGAACCGCGGGACTCCCGAGGGTTCCAGGTGTGGCGCCTCGATGGTTTCCGGCGAGCCGCGGTGCCGCCGCGAGGGCGCCGCGTTGGCGCCCGGGCCCGTCTGCTCCACCCAGCCGGGAGGGGACGCAACCTGGCCCAGGCAGCAGCAGGCACTGGCAAACGAGACCCCGAGGATGGCGATCAGCCAGGAGAAAGTTCTCATTGCGTCCGATGCACATCCCTCTACCACGCTGCACGCCAGAGCCAAGATCTTCCACGGCACCCAACCCCGACCCATGCTCGCATCACCATGACGGCCACCCGCGCACAGGGTTTCTTTGATCCCCAGGTCAATGGCTATGCCGGGGTCGACTTCCAGCAGGACCACGTCACAGAGGCCGACCTCCTGCGGGCCACCGCGGGCTGGGGCGGCGACGGCGGGGGGCGCTTGCTGCTCACGCTCATCACCGACGCCTGGCCTCGGCTCGTCACCCGACTCCGCCACCTGCGCCACCTTCGGGATGGATCGCCCGCCCTGCGCGCTCGGATCACCGGCTGGCACCTGGAGGGTCCATTCCTCTCCCCCGTCCCGGGGTTCCACGGTGCACATGACCCGACGTTAATGCGGGATCCGCGGCCCGAGGATTTCGCCGAACTGCGCGACGCCGTGGGGCCTGAGGCACCCCTGCTGGTGACGCTCGCACCCGAACGGTCCGGCGCACTCGAGGCGATCGCGGCAGCGCGCCGGCTTGGGATCCGTATCAGCCTGGGCCACACCGATGCCCCGGCGGGAATCCTCCGCGAGGCGGTCGCTGCCGGAGCCACGGGCTTCACGCACCTCGGGAACGGCTGCCCCCAGCAACTGGACCGGCATGACAACATTGTCTGGCGCGTCTTGGATACGCCGGGCCTCACCATCGGCCTGATCGCCGATGGCACCCACGTCGCGCCCACCCTGTTCCGGCTCATCCACCGCCTGGTACCCGCGGAACGGCTCTACTACACCACGGATGCGATGGCCGCCGCGGGCGCGGCGCCCGGCCAATTCACCATCGGCCGACTGACTGTCGAGGTGGGCCCTGATGGCGTCGTCCGCCAACCAGGGAGGACGAACTTCGCGGGATCGGCGTTGCGAGCGAACCAGGTGGTGGAACGGGCGGCCCGCATGCTCGAACCGCTCGGCCTGCCCGACCTTGCCTCCCGGATCGCAGCACAGGGAGCAGCCTGGCTCGGGATGCAGACACTTGGCACGCCGCTCGTCGGGGCGTCGCGTTGAACCCGGCCGCCCGAACGCTCTCAGCGCATCGCCCGCCGGAGCAGCGGCCGCAGCACCCGGGCGAATTCCTCCGACTGACGGACGAACCCCAGGTCCGTGGGGTGGGAACCATCCACGGTGGCTTCACCGTCGTCGCCCAGGAGTCTCCCTGCCGGCAGGTAGTGCAGGTGGCGAACGCCCGTGCTTCGCAGGGCGTCGTAGGCCGCCCTGAGCGCGGCATGATTCGCCTCGTTGTGGCGGCGACGCGACGCCAGCAGGTGTCCATCGGGGTAGAACCGGTCCTCGACCAGCAGGATGGGCGTGGTCGGGCGGGCCTCCCGGAGGCGTCGGACAAAGGGTCCGACGCGTTCCGTGACCTCGTGCGGCTTCAGGTTGGGCAGGCAGTCGAGGACGTAAACGCTGGGGTCCAGCTCTGCCATCAGCTCCGCCAGTGCGGGTTCCATGCGTCCGCTGCCGGAGAATCCGAGGTTGATCGTCGGGAACTGGAACCGGCGGCCCAGCAAGGCGACGTGCGTCATCCCCGGCCGCGAGGCACAGGCTCCCTGGGTGATCGAGGTGCCGTAGAAGACGATGGGCTTACGCGTGCCCGCGCCCCAGGGCTGGCCCGGGGCGATGATCGCCTGCTCCGGGATCCCCAGTTCCAGCGACCGCGTCCCGTTGTACAGAGGCAGGTACAGGAGGTATTCGCGCCAGCCGGGCGCGAGGTTGCCGATCAGGGTGACGGCATTGGTCTGCTCTCTCGGTTGCCCCACGGCCAACCATCGCCAGGCACCCGAGTCCTCGCGAACGTAGAGATCGAGGCCACTGACCCCGGTCGGGGGCATGTGCGGCATGCCAAGGCCGGCAGAGGTCAGCGTCCACCGCGCCCGCAGATCGGTGGCATCCGAACCGAATCGCACGGCCAGGCCGGCCGAATGCCGCGACAGCCCCCAGACGGACTCGGGAACCACGGCCTGTGCCCGCGGCGGCAGGCGATCAAAGCGCGCGGGTGTTGACTCGTTCCAGCCCTGTCCGTCGACGCCGAGGTGCCGGACATCGAACCAACTGGACGCCTCCCCGTGGGACCGCTTCGCCAGCAGTGGGTCCAGGGGAGTTGCGGCCCGGGAAGCCGCTCCCGACGTGCAGAGCACCCACAGGCCGATCACCGCCGGGACGCGGAATAGAACCCTTGCCATGCCCTGACCCAACCAGTGAAACGCCGGAGGAACGAGCATCAACAGGAGGGACAGCCTACTCCCGTCCGATCCGGCTCCAATCCGCATCCCGTCGATCCTGCCCTTGCTCGTGCAATCCCCGCGAGCCCGGGAGGGACCGGCAGTGGCACGGACGCGCAGAATCCGCTTTC
This sequence comes from Verrucomicrobiota bacterium, assembly GCA_038328885.1. Classification (GTDB taxonomy): domain Bacteria; phylum Verrucomicrobiota; class Verrucomicrobiia; order Limisphaerales; family CAIMTB01; genus CAIMTB01. Next base: position 3,698 of record JBBQML010000084.1, read on the forward strand.
GGTCTGATCCCGGACCCGGGAGCATTCCTGCTCTTGGACGCGGGTCGGGAAACGAAACCTCCCGGCCTCCGCCCGAAGGAGCAGAACGCTCCCCGTTTCCCCGACAACCAATTCGACCAACCGGCGGCGATGCCCGCCTCCGACATGCTCCGCCCCTCCCTAGTCCCCGTTTCGACACTCCTAATGCTCGCCGTGGTCTCGTTCCTCGGCACCGTCGCGCTCCCGGGCCGGGTCGCCACCGCGGCTGAAGCGAAGCCCAAGTCCGGGCAGAAACCCTCGGCGCCCCCGAAGACGGCGCCTCCCGCCAAGAAGGCCGGACCCGCGAAGGCGGCAGCCCCGAGCAAGGCGTTCTCACGCAACCCCTACCTCGGAGCCATCGTCATCGACGCAAGCTCCGGCCGTGTGCTCGTGGAGGACAACCCCGATGTCCGGGCCTACCCCGCGAGCGTGCTCAAGCTGATGGATCTATTGTTGATCCTTGAGCGCATCGATCAGCGCCAACTCAGCCTGCAGGACGCCGTGACGGTCAGCGCCCGGGCGGCAAGAACCGGGGGCTCGCAGGTCTGGCTCGCGGAGAAGGAGGTGTTCACGGTCCAGGAACTGCTCTACGCCCTGATGATCCAGTCGGCGAACGACGCCGCGGTCGCGCTGGCGGAGCGGGTCGCCGGCAGCACCGAGGGGTTCGTGGAGTTGATGAACCGCCGGGCCCGCGAGTTGGGCATGAACCAAACGGTCTTTCAATCCGTCCATGGCCTTCCACCCGGTGCCGGCCAGAAACCGGACGTCACCACGCCACGCGATTTCGCGATTCTCTGCCGGGAGTTGGTGAAGCGCCCGGAAGTGCTCCACTACTCCTCCACTCGTGAGCGCCCGTTCCGCCCCCAGGAAGCCTCGAAGATGGTGCTGATGCGCACCCACAACCACCTGCTCGGTCAGGTGGCCGGCTGCGACGGCCTGAAGACCGGCTACTACACCGTGGCGGGCTTCTCCATCGCCGCCACCGCCGAGCGCAACGGTCAGCGGGTGATCGCCGTCGTGCTCGGCAGCACCGACCGCAAGGTCCGCGACGCCAAGGCCGCCGAACTCATCAACCGCGCGTTCACCGTGATGGGGACGCCACCGGCCCGCCCGGCCGCCTCCCAACCCCCAGCGGCTCGTCCCGTGGCGCCCGCGACGCGCTGACCTGCCCACACCGGGTTTTCCAGGGCCCCCACGCACCCCAGCCAACCCACCACGAAGGACGAGACGTCGTAAGCCGACCTGACGTGCGGGCGGTACTTGGTCGGCGTGGATGGGCCGCCGCCCCGGAGAGCGCACTTCCTTCGTGCCCTTCGTGCCCTTCGTGGTCGAGATCCGGGCGTCGCTCCGGCCTGCGTGAGGAATAGGGGGGACCACTGCTGGCTGGCGCGGAGCGTGGACCTCTGGCAAACGAGTCCGATGCATCCCGATCTGCCCCCGACGCCCGTCCCCCCGGCCCGCTCTTTGGTGGTGGCTCCGCGGATGGCGCTCCGCGTCGCCCCGGCGTTCTTCGCGTGCCTCCTGGCCCTATGCGCGGCTCGAAGCGCCTCCGCGGAGAACTGGCCGCGGTTCCGCGGCCCGACCGGCCAGGGCCTCTCCACGGAGAAGAACCTCCCCCTGGAATGGGGCGAAGGAAAGCAGCCCAGGAACGTCAAGTGGCATGCCCCCATCCCGGGCGAAGGCTGGTCCTCCCCCGTGATCTGGAACGACCGGGTCATCCTCTCCACCGTCAGCGACGCCAATACCAGGGCGCGCGTCCTCTGCTTCGATCGTCCGACCGGTCGCCTGCTCTGGGATACGCTCGTGACGGAAATCGTTCCCCTCCGCAAGGAGGCCAAGAACTCCTATGCCACCCCCACCCCGGTGGTGGACGGCCAGGTGTACGTGGTGTTCGGCGACGGCACGGTCGCCGCGCTGGATCTGGAGGGGCGGATTCTCTGGAAGAACACCGAGGTTCGCTTCTACAGCCGCCATGGTCTGGGTGCCTCCCCCCTGCTGCACGATGGCCGGTTGATCATGACCTTCGACGGGAGCAACCGCGTGGAGAAAGCCGGCGAGTGGCCAAACAACAGTGAGGAGGAACAACTGGGCTGGCGCGTTCCCTGGGACCGCGCGGAGATCGTGGCCTTCGACATCCGCACCGGGAAACGGCTCTGGACCGGCCGGCGTGGAAAGTCCCGCATCGCCCACGTGTCCGCCAACCTTCTCCTCGATCCGGCGGGTGGCCCGCCGCAACTCATCAGTCCCGCCGGCGACGCCGTTCAGGGCTTCGATCCACAGACCGGTGATCTCCTCTGGACGGTCTATTCGCAGGGCGAGGGGGTCACGCCCAGTTTCGCGATGGGCGACGGCCTGATCTTCACTTCCTCGGGCTTCGAGAAGACCACCCTGCGCACGGTGCGAACCGGGGGGCGAGGCGATGTCACGGCCACCCACGTGGCCTGGGAGCAGCGCAAGGGAACACCCACGCAACCGTCGTTGCTCTACGTCTCGCCACACTTGTATTCCATCACGGACGGCGGGATCGCCCACTGTTTCGACGGGAAGACCGGCGGGATCCTCTACGCCGAGCGCGTCGGCGGGAACCACTCGGCTTCGCCCCTCCACGCGGAAGGGCGAATCTACTTCCTCTCGGAAACCGGTGAAACCACGGTAATCGGGGACGGGCCAACGTTCGAGATCCTCGCCCGCAACACCCTGCCAGGGAAATGTCAGGCCTCACTGGCCGCCTCGCAGGGAAACCTCTTCCTGCGCAGCGACCAGGGGCTCTACTGCCTCGGCGAATGACGCGCTGAACCACCCCCCTATGCCGGCCTGCTACCAACCGCTGGGAGCCGTTGAGATCCACCGCGTCGCGGAATCCGACCTGCCCGGCATCGGCGATCTCGCCCGACACATCTGGCGCGCCGTCTACCCGGCCATCATCTCCGGCGAGCAGATCGAGTACATGCTCGCGCAGCGGTACACCGACGAGGCCCTCCGGGAGAGCGTCCGCTCGGGGTCACTGACGTTCGAACTGCTGACCGAGGCCGGCGAACCCACCGGGTTCGCCGGCCACGGACCCGCCACGGACCCCGGGGAGTACAAGCTCCACCAACTTTATGTGCTGCCCGAGCGCCACGGAATGGGACTGGGTTCCCGCCTGCTCCGCCACGTGGAGGGGCTCGCGCGCGCGGCCGGCGATACCTCGCTGGTTCTGACCGTGAACCGCCAGAACGCGCGGGCGATCGCCGCCTACCATCGGTCCGGGTTCGTGGTGCGCGCCGCCGCCGATTTCCCCATCGGCGGCGGATTCGTGATGGAGGACTTCGTGATGGCGAAGTCCCTGGACTGACGCCGTCAGAGTGGGGTGATGCGGGGCCTGCGGAAGTGGATTTCCCCACCTTCGGACTGCAGGGCGACCGGCCCCGAACAAACGTCCACGCCGGTGACCCGGTTCAATTGGACGCCGTTCAGCCACACGGTGTAGGTGGATCCTTCGGCCAGGATCTCGACACGGTTCCAGGCCCCTGGCTCGAGTTCCGTGTCCTGGAGCTTCCGCACTCCGTCGATGTCCCCAGCCAGGGGATGGGCCGCGACATGAAAGTGCCGTTCCTGACCCGCGACGATGCGCCGGCCCTGCAACCCCAGCACGTCCCCGGCGTTCCCATGCATCAACTGCACCTCCACACAGCGCGGCAGGGCCCGGGGCTCGCCGTCGATCCGGGAGAAGAGCCCGCTGTTGCCGGGAGTCCCTCCAGGTGCCCACCGGTATTCGACCTCCATCCGGAAGTTCTCGAAGCTCCGCTCGGTCCGCAGGTATCCGAGGGGCTCGCCCCGGCAGACAATCATCCCTTCCCGGACGCTCCAGGTCACGCCGGCTGCCCCGGAGGACTGGCCGGTGACCGCGGTCCATCCGCGCAGATCCTGGCCGTTGAACAACTCGATCATCCTCCCACCCCGCTCCCGGGGACCTGTCGAACAGGAAACCACGGCGAGCATGGCCAGGAACAACCCGGCGCAAGAGGTCAGCATCGTTTTCACCCGGGAATGCCAGCCTGTTCGCCAAGCCGTACGCGACGAAACAGGGGCGAAATTATTCCGGGCCCACCCGCCACGGATGCTCATACGTTCCGATCTCGGCCAGGGGGATCGGCTCGAAGAGCCGGGGGCGGAAGTCCGGATGCGCCCGGAGCGACGCGCCGTGGGCCACGAGTTGCTCGTCGACCTCGCCGGGGATCACTCCGTTCAACGCGGAGCGAGGCTTCCCGCCGTCACGCAGGAACGCCGGTCCGGACCGCACAAACAGATTGCGACTGAGGTCGTTGATATCCGCGCCGGTCTTGATGGCGGCCAGATCCGGGTAACGCGTCGCATACGGTGGCGCCCCCGCCTGACTGAGAAAGCCGGCGATGCCTTCGAGCCACCGCTTCTCGCCCCAGCGCGAGAAACTCACCCCCGCGAAGCAGTCGAGGAACAGGTTGCCGTCCACGAGGTTATCCTTGCCCCCGTGGATCTGCACGCCACCGAAGATGACGGCTCCACACCGCTCGAACACGTTCCCGTGGATCACCACCCCGGAAATCATGTCGTCCAACCGCACGCCCGCGGCGCCGTTGTGCGTCCCACCGCGGATGTCAGCCCAGCGGTTCCAACGGATCACCACCCCGCGATAGAGGGGGTTGCCGAACATATCCAGGGCACCCTGGTCGTCGGACTCCTGCACCACCTGCCGGACCAGATTCAGCTCGATCAGGTGGTCGTTGCCTTCGATGCGGAGCGCCGAGGATGGCATGTTCTCGAAAAGGTTGTGCGCGACCCGGTTGCCGCAGCCGTCCAGATGAACGGCTGGTGCGTAAGTCCGCTTGAGGCGGGAGATGTCCGTTACGGTGCAGTTCTCAACGAAATGGCGACCCGGTTCGAGCGACTTGCGGTCGCCGCCCGTCACGCGCATCGCACCACAGCCCAGTGTCTCGAACCGGCAGCCGAACACCCCGTGATGGCGGCCCCCCTCCAGCACCACCCCGTCGCCTCCCAAGCGGCGAACGACACACCCCGCCACGAGGCAGTCAGCCCCCCCGGAAACGTGGATCCCATCGCCCCTGCCCTCCTGCAGCGTGAGCCCCTGCAGGATCACGTGACGCGCCTCCTTGAGTTCGATGATCGGGGCGTCGAACACGCTGAGAATCACCTCGGCCTCGGCTACCCCGACCCCGTCGGGCGGCAGCCAGTAGACGCGCGCGGCGCGCCGGTCGAGATACCATTCCCCGGGCTGGTCGAGTTCCCGGAACACATTCAGCGCGTAGTAGCGCTGGCCCTTGCGGTAGCCGTAAACCGAGTAGGGTTCGGCCAGGGTGAAGCCCTTCCCCTCGGCATCCAGGGAGGCCACCGTCTGGTACTCCTCGTACCAGTCCCAGAACCAATACCCGTAGAGTCGGACATCCGGCTCGTCGAACCAGGCGCGAGGCCGATCCTCCGCGAACTGGAATCGACCGTCCTTGCAGCCCGAAATCGAGTTCCAGACCTGGAACGTGTTCGTGCCCAGGATCCCGCCGGTCTTGACGAACCCCTGGTTGGGCCACCTTGCCAGCACCTGCGGCACGCCATTGACAAACAGTTCGGGCCGCTTCCGTAACGCAGTGGGATCACCCCAGGCGCGGGGCCCCAGCGGCTCAAGGTCGGCCTCCCACACCCGGCCCGCCACGGCCGGCGCCAGGCGCGCCTTCATCGCAGGATCGGAGACCGGCCTCCAGTTCACGATCCGTTCGCCACCCCGCAACCTCACCGTCGCCCCTGGCCGCGACGCATAGACCACTGGTGAACCCGCGGTTCCCGAATCGTCCGCGGTCAGTTGGAACGTCCTTCGAACGGCATAGTCCCCCGCCGCCAGAACCACCCTCACCCCGCCAGGAGGGAGCTTGCCAGCACGCGCCTTGGCCATGACACGGATCGCGTCACGCGCCTGCTCCAGCGTGGCGAAGGGGCGCGACTCCGAGCCGTCGTTCCCTTCCGAGCCGGTGGTGGCGACATTCAGCGTGGTTGCCGAAGGCGGGACGGAGGGCAGCGACTCTCGAAACTCCTCAGCGACACGGACCGGCTTTCCGTTGCGCAGACGCTCGGTTTCGAGGCTCCGGCGCGCGGCCAGTTCGCGATGGAAGCGGCTCGACCCGGGATCAGCCGCCTGCCGTTTCCAGATGGCGAGGGCACCCGGGTAGTCACTTCCGGCCAGCGCGGTCTCACCCAGGCCGGTGAAGGCGAGCGCCCGCACGAAGGCAGGCGACGAGGCATCGCCCAGCACCGCCTCGAATCCGGACCGGGCACGCACGAGGTCCCGCTCTGCAAGGGCCCCGGCGGCCTGCTCCAGCGCGGGAGAAATCGACCCGGGCACCTCCCCCGCCGGTGCGTCCGCACCACGCAGAGCGCCCGTGCAGGCGAAGCAGCCGACGAAAAGAGCGTAAGGGAGGAGTTGGCGGAGGAGACTCATAGGGTTTGCGTTTTCGGTCGCCTCCGAGCTCGCCCCACCCCACCTCGAACGGAGAGGTCGGGACGCCACCAGAGAGGCACCCGGAAGAGGGTGCTGGGAGAGGCGGAAATGTCGCTGCCTATGTGGCGATCGAGCGGTGCATCCCCGAGCACCTTGACAACAAATCGCGGCAGCGACCCTGCAGCATCACGCCGTGCTCCACACGACGGACGCAGACTTCACCCGGTTCGGGACCCTGCGCTGGTTCAATCCCCTCACCGGCATGGGCAGTCCACGCCGTCGCCGGTACCCCCCCGCACGCCCGCGTCTCAGAAGCGGTCGAAAACCAACGTCCGACCGTCATGCCGGGCGATGAGCTGGTTCTCCCTCACGACCGCATCAAGGACCAACTCCTTGCCGTCGCGCGCCACGGTGATGCGGTAGTCCTCGCCGGCCTTCGCCCAACCGCCTTCGCCGGTGGACATCAGCGGGCCGAGTTCCGTCGTTGCCGCCCGCTTGGCCGGGGTCCGTACCGCCACCCGCGCTCCACCGGTGTTCATGAGCGGTTGCGCCAGCCCGGAGGCGCCGCCGCGACCCGGGCCGCCACCGCCAGGCGGGAGC
>JBBQML010000085.1:0-10734 GCA_038328885.1 Verrucomicrobiota bacterium
AAGCGACTTGATGGCGGTCACGTTCGATGCCCTCAATCTGGACACCAGCGGGTCGGACCCGCGCTATGGCGTCGAGGTGTACGTCAACGGCGTGAGGGTGCAGCCTGAGGTATTGGTTCGTGCCGCCCAGCTGGATTCCCCGATCACTACCCCGCAGTTCACCCTGGCCAGTGTCAACGCACAGGCAGGCCCCGGCTTTGACAATATCGTGACCCTGCGCGGGATCAGCTACAGCGCCGCGGGCGGTGGCAGTTCCCTGGGGATGGACTACGTCCAGCTCAATCCGGTGGCCAAGCCGATTCCTCCCGCCGTGGTACCCTGGTCCGTCGGCATGAACGACAATGCATTCCCAACGGGGAACGGCGGCGGCCGCAACGCCAGCTTTGTGCAGGAGAATGGGGCGGCCAATCCGCTGCCCGGCGACCCGAACAGTCCGGAGGTGGATCAACAGGCGGACGACGACTACTACTTCGCCGGGGTCTATTCGACGGTCATCACGAGCAACGGGAACTACCAGCCGGTGGGCGAGGTTCTCGCCCACGAAGAGGCCGCCGAGCGTGCGTTTGGCGGAGTCGACAATGATCTCCGCTATCACTTCAATCTCCCGACCACGCTGGGCGCCGAGAGTCTGCTGTCCGTGAGCTTCGATGCGCTCAGCCTGCAGGATGACGCGGCCGACCCGCGTTACGGAGTCGAGGTCTACTTCAACAATGTGCGCGTCCAGTCCGAGATCCTCATCCGGACGGAGGATTTGAATCGGACCTTGAGCACCCATCCCTTCACCCTGGCCACGGTGAACGGCCAGACCGGTCCCGGCTATGACAATATCGTCACCCTCAAAGGCATTAACTACAACGCCGACGGGGGCGGCAACTGGATGGGCATCGACTACATCCAGCTGAACCCGGTCGTGCCTGCTCCATTCCCCTGGTCGGTCGGCAGGGATGACAATGGATGGCCGGTCGGAGATGGGGGCGGTCCCAACGCCACGTTTGTCCAGGAGGCCGGGGTCAACGAGCTTCCGGGGAATCCGGCCAATGCGGAGATCGATCAGCAGGCCGACGACGACTACTACTTCGCGGGTGAATACACGAAGGTGATTGCGGCGAACGGCGAGTATGAGCCGGTCGGAACGGTGCTGGTCAACGAGGAGGCCGCCGAGCGCGCCTTCGCCGGCTCCGACAACACGAAGCGCTATCACTTCAACCTCCCCGCGACCCTGCAACCGTCCGACCAACTGCTGGTCACGTTCGACGCCAGCAATCTGGACACCAGTGGGACGGACCCCCAGTACGGGGTTGAGGTCTATTTCAATGGCGTGCTGATCCAGCCGGAGATTGTCATTCGTAATGAGTTGCTGGACATCGACTACACGACCGCCCCGTTCACCCTGGCGAGTGTCGAGGCAGGGGTCGGACCTGGCTTCGACAATATTGTCACCCTCAAGGGCATCAACTACAGCGCGGACGGTGGTGGGGCCTGGATGGGGATCGATTACGTACAACTTGATCCGATGCCGCGGCCGGTGTTCCCGTGGGCCGTGGGGCTGGACGACGACGCTCATCCCGTGGGCAACGGCGGCGGTGAGAACGCGACGTTCGTGCAGGAAAACGGGAGTATCAACGAGCTTCCCGGGCGTGCGACCAACCCGGAGGTGAATCAACAGGCCGACAACGATTATTACTTCGCGGGCTCATACACCAAGGTGATTGCGGCGAACGGCGACTACCTCCCGCTCGGTGCCGTACCCCGCAACGAGGAGGCTGCCGAGCGTGCGTTCGCCGGAGCCGACAATGATCTGCGCTACCATTTCAATCTGCCCAGCACGCTGGCACTCACGAACCAGGTGGCGCTCAGTTTCGACGTGCTGAGTCTCGATGAGAGCGGGGAGGATCCCCGTTACGGCATCGAGGTCTATTTCAACAACGTGCTCGTGCAGCAGGAACTCATCATCCGCACGAATCAGTTCGGTATCGACTACACCACCCCGCCGTTCACTTTGGCCAGCGTCAACGCAGGACTCGGCCTGGGCGCGGATAACATCGTGAGCCTGAGGGGCATCAACTACAGCGCCGAGGGTGGTGGCAATTGGATGGGGATTGACTACGTTCGGCTCCACGCGGCCGGCGACACCGGCGAGCCGCCCGAGTTCGGTCCGTCGACGTTGAGCGGTGGAAGGTTGACGCTCACGTGGACTGGAATCGGCGCCTTGGAATCGGCGCCTGCGGTGCTCGGCCCCTGGACACCGATTAGTCCGAGCCCCGCGTCGCCCTATACCGAGGACGTTCCCGTTGGCCAGGTGAGCCGCTTCTACCGGCTAAAGCGGCCTTAACCACCCCTGCCTCGCTCCTGTTCCTGGCGATTGCCGCCGCAACGGTGGTGCGGAATGGGGTGGGTCGGCCTTCGATCCCGACAGCGGCCTGCTCTTCGTCAACGCGAACAACGAGGCCGTCGCCCCGGCGACCGTCCGGTATCACGTCCGTTCGGGTCGCCACGACCTCACCGAGGCGGACTGGCGGCACCAGGTTGACCTCGCGGCTGCCGGCGTCCACTGACCAGACATCCCCCACTGAGCCTGAGCGCCACGAGGCCGTGGATGGCCGGGGCTCTTCCCGTCGGGAGCACTCGTGCGAATCAGAGTCCGATCCGACAGCCATGGGCGCTGAAGCCCGCTCCGAAGCTGGTGAGCCACCAGTCGCCTTGTTCATCGGGCGAGCCCTTCTGCAAGGCACGCTCCAGCGCGAACAACACCGAAGGACTGCTCATATTGCCACACTCGCGCAGGACCTGCCTGCTGGCGTCGAGTTGGACTCCAGCGCAGCTTCTCTCGACCGCATCCAGCACATCGCGTCCACCGCCGTGGGCGATGACGCGCGAGATCGGGCGACCTCCGGGGCGTTTGCGCTCCTCTGCCAGGAGGCGTCCAACCGCTCCAGCGGCGAGTTCCGGCACCGTGGCGTGCAGCAGGTTGCGCAGCTTGCCGTCACGCATTTCGAAGCGGATTCGATCGCGGTTTTCAGGTTGATGCAGGGTGGTGAAGGCGTGGCATCGCAGGGCCCGCCGCGCGGGGGTGCCACGCCAGATGGTGGCGGCAGCGCCGTCCCCGAACAGGCACGCGCTCACCAGCACCCCCGGATCGTCATCCAGGAAGAAGGCCGCCGAACAGACCTCCACCGCCACGCAGGCCACGACGGCCGCCGGTTGGGCCGCCAGGATCCCCTGGGCCATTCGCAGGGAGGGAATCGCGGCACCACAGCCATGGCCCACCAGATCCTGCAGAAACACCTCCGTCCGCAGCCCGAGTTGCTCGGCCACGTAGCTGGTCACCCCGGGGCAGAGATAGCCGGTGCAGGTGCAGACGATCAGGGCGTCCACCTGGCCGGGGACGAGGCCTGCCTGCGTCAGCGCTGAGGCGAGCGCGCGCGTGGCGAGGCGGGGCGCCTGGAGCCGGAATCCCTCGTTCAGCTCGTCGGGCGTGAGCGAGAACACACGATCGAGGTCCGGCATCGCGAAATGGCGCGAGGTGATGCCACTGTCGTGGAGGAGGATGGCTCGAAGCGTGAGCACGGAGCGGCGACTGAGGCGGTGTCGCGCCTCGGATCGTTGTGCGATGCTCCAGCACTCGGCTTGCGTGTAGGATGCGGGCGGCAGGGCCGTGGTGAGGGCGTGGAGAAACATGAGCTTGGACTGGGCAGCCAGGTGGTTGGTGGAGTCAGAACGGGAAGCCGACGGAGAAGTGCAGTGTCCCCGACGGGTCGTGCGTGCGTTGGTTGAGGTTGTGTCCGTACTCGAGGCGCACCGGGCCGATGAGGCTGCGCCAGCACAGTCCGCCGCCCAGTGAATAGAGTCCTTCATCCCAAGGATACTCGGCCCGGTGCTGCGCAAACCCGACGGCGTCGAAGAACACCACCACCGACCAGGCCTTTGTAAAGATCTGTTCGAACTCCACATTGGCCTGGGTGTAGGTTTCCGCGCCCAGCTGTTGGCCGTTGTCATCCAGCGGGGATGCCTGGCCTTCCCGGTAACCGCGGACCGAATTCTCCCCGCCTGGCAGGAAACGTTTGTTGAATGGCAGCTGATCGGGAGTGCCTCCCAGGGTGAGAGAGAGCCCGTGGGTCACGCCGAGGTGAACCAGTCGCCCGCCTCCCAGATCCAGATGCTGTGAGGCACCGAGCACCAGACGCTGGAAATCCACGTTGCCGCCGAGGCTCGCACTGGCCACCTCCAGCCTGCTGAACAGCTTCAGGCCGCGGCGCGGCAGCAGGGGACTGTCGCGCTGGTCGCGGTGGAGTTCGAGGACGAAGGAGGCGGCCTGGGCCTCCTGCAGTCCGGTCTCCCTTGCGGTCAGCGCGCCGACGTCGATCGCGTCCAGAAACTCATAAACATAGCGCAGTGTGAGATCTGTCTTGATCGGGAGAAGAGGCTTCTGGAAACCCACGGATCCTCCGTACTCCTCCCGTGTGAAGGAAAGCTCCTCGCGCCGCAGGCCGGAGCCCTGAAGGAAGAGATCCACATTGTCCCCGATGATCTCCGGCACCGTGTAGGAAAGGTCGCCCTTGCTGGACTTGAAGGATTGCACGGCACGCAGGCGGAGGTCGTGCGCCCTTCCGAAGAGATTGCGATTCTCGAAGTCCAGCCCGCCGCGGAGGAGTTCATAACTCCCAAACCCGGCCAGCACGCTCAGGGAGATCGGTTTCCCCTCCTCAACCTCGTAGATCACGTTGCGGGTGTCTTCATCCACCGGTTCGTAGCGAAGCCGGACCGAGTCGAACACGCCGAGTCGCGCCAGGCTCTGTCGGGACTTCTCGGCCTTGACCCGATTCAGGGGGCCGCCCTCCTCGAGTTCGATCCGACGTTCCAGCACCTGGGCCTTGGTCCGACGAGCTCCCGTCGTGCTGATCTCACCAACGCGGATGAACCGCCCCCTGCTCACGATCGCCAGGAGGTGCAGGTCGATGCCGGCGGCATTGGTTGCGCGTCGCTGCGTGGAGAATGCGACCGCCGCATCCGGGAAGCCCTTGCTCTGTTGTTCGGACAGGAGTCTCTGAGACAGCTTCTGCTGCCATAATCGCGAATAAGGCTCGGCGGTCTTCGGGGGGCGGGGCGGCTTCTGTGCCGTGTCGCCGCCCTGCACTTGGACGGTCACGGAGCGCACGATGGTGGGCAACCCCTCCTCTACGGCTATTTCGACACTGACCGCGCCCGTTGACTCGTCGCGGGTCAACCGGTTGGTGCGGACGGCGGCTTCCTGGTAGCCGGCCCGCTCGTAGGCCTCTCTCAAGGCGGTGATGGAATTATCCAGAGCCGCCGGGCTGAAGACACGATTGACACGCAACTTCAGGAGCGTGTCTCCGGTGACGAAATAGCCGCTGGCCTCGGCTTTCGAGAAGACCGTGAGGCCGGTGAACTCGAGGTTCTGGTAGTGGAAGAGCTCCCCGCCCTCGAGTCGGAAACGGGCTTCGCGCGCGGAAAATTCGCGCGGCAGCAGGGCATCCATGGCGTTGGTCCAGGAGAGATGCTGCACGGAACGGTCGGTCATCGTGAAGTCGCCGATCAGGGTTGCGCGCAGATATCCTTCGCCGTGCGCCCTGGCGAGGAGCAGCAGGGCGGCGTCCTCCACAAACGTTCGATCCAGGGCGACCGGCAGGCTTCCGTCGGGCTGGAAACCGCGGAGCAGGCGGAGGACCTCGCGGTTCCCCAGGAAGCCGAAGCCCGAGACCTTCAGTTGCGCCGGCGCGTTGGTCGGCGTTTCCGTCGCTCGCGCGACCTGGAGCGTGGGGGCGAGGCCAAGAACGAGGAGCGTCCACCCGCACCGGCGCATGGCCGCGAGCATCGAGGCGACCAGGATCGCAGGCGCGTGGCAGGCCTTGGGCGGAACTCGCGAGACTGCGCGGGCCCACCGGAGTCGAGCCGGAATGGCCCGATGGATGCGCCGGGTCACCACGGCGGCGGCGGATCTCGAAGGGTTCTGCAGGGTCAACGCGTGAGGATTTTCCACTTAAGGTCCGTGTTGAAGGCGTTGAACTCGTCGTACTCACCGATGATGGACCACCGGTCGGTGAGGCGGTACTCGACCGAGTACGTCAACCGGCCAGCTTCCGAGATGCTCTCGCCGGTCTGGATGACCAACCGCTGCCTGGCGGGGTCGCTGCCGAAGTAACGGCTCAGCAGGTCCTTTCCTACAAATGTCGCCAGCCGGCCTGCCCTGGCGCCGCTCGAGAACTCATACTCCGATTGGGGCATGTCGCCGGCCGTCAACATCAGGAGGATCTGCTCGGGGGCGAGAGGTGGGGTGGAGGACAGGATCACGTTCGGGGCGTCGGCGCGTCCTTTCACCTCCAGTCGGAGATCATAGCGGTAGTTGCGTCCGGACGCGGCCAGTTGGAGGTTTGGACCTCCCGGATCGTTCCCGCTGAAACTCGCGAGGCCCTCATCGAGGGTCAACGAGCCGAACGGAAAGATCAGGTGGCCTGAATTGACGCGGGCGTCGCCCGTCAGGACCGGCATCAGGAGATCCCCTTTTAACTGGAAGTCCGCGGAAGCAATGCCGTTGAACACCGGTGATCGCACGCGCAGAAAGCGGTCCCCGCGGACGGCGAGGTCCAGCTTCCAGTTGGCGAAGGGTTCGTTGGTAACGCTGAAGTAGGGCGAACGCCACTCGGCCCGCCTGGACGGGCTCGAGAGCAGGGCAGAGGCGTGCTGCACGTACAATCCGTCGCGCAAGGCGACCGTTCCGGACAGCACGGGTGGCTGATTGCTGACGGCACGTAGGGCCAGGTCAAAATCGCCGCGCAGCAACAGCTCCGGACTGCGGGCCAGCGGGACATTCGTGCCGTGGAGATTGAGGTGGTAGGCCAGCCCGCTCCCGCCCTCCTCCGAAGCACTCGCCAAGCCATCGGCGCGGATGGGTTGTCCGCCGAGCTCGGCGCGAAAATCCTGCAGCACGGCGCGACTCCCATCGAAGCGGACCAAGGCGGAGATGTCCCGCATCGGCGTGATTGGGCCTATCGGTCGCGTCGCCACGTTGGTCAGCGACAGAACACCTCCGAAACGCTTGCCGGCTTCCAGGTCCACGGTGGCACTGAAGTGTCCTTCCGGGGATAGGATCTCCGGCAGGTACGCGGAGAACGCGGACACCTCCGCCCCCTTCATTTCCAGATGGCCTCGAGCCCGGCTCCAGTCCGGCGGTTTGCGGGTGGACCAAAGCTCCCGCCAGGCCTCCGGTGGGAGAGGCCACTCCCCGGTCGCCAGGATGGGCTGGCCGTCCACCTTCACCGAGAATGTCTTCAACTTGACGGCCTCTGAGCGGACCCCGACCGCCAGTCTCAGTGCCTCCATCCGGGGCCATGGCGCACCGTTGGTGCTCGACTGCCGGATGATTTGAGCGGCCACCGCCGTCAGCTCGGCGGATGGCTCGTCCGGAGTGCCGGAAACCCGGAACCGCACCTCGGGCCGCGTCACCGTCAACTGGCCCCAACTGCCGAGCGGGATCGTGGTTTCCTGCGACTGGTCGTCCTTCCAGTCCCCCGCCAAGGCGAGGGTTTGCGACTTATCCCAGACGACCCTGCCTTCGCGGCGAGACGGGAGGATGCTGAGCGGAATCGTGCCGCTCACCGACAGCGTGGGCGTGTCGCCAACCTCGATCGCCTTCAGTCCGAGCGAGAGGTGGTCCTGTGTCGTCACGTTGCCTCGCAGACCGAAGACACGGCCCGTGGTGTTGGTAAGTGAGCCGGCTGCGGAGAGCACCGAATACACCGGTCCGTTGGACCAATGCGCGGTCGCGGCCAGTTCGCCGACGGACACATTCCGAAGGTCTGATTCGACAAAATCCGAGAAATCCGCCAAGGCGATGTTGGTCAGGCGCAGGCTGGCTTTTCCATGGGAGGGCCAGGCGATGGTGGCGTTTCCGGACGCTGCGCGGCGATCGCCTCGCCAGTCGAACGCGGCCACGGCCAGGCTCCAGAGGTCCCCGGGCGCGCCCGGCCGGGCGGTGCGGAACTCGAGTGCGCAAGGCTCTTGGAGCGCGTAGAGCCCCTCGCTCCCCCGGCGCAACGAGAGTCGGTTCAGGGTCACTTCGACCCGGCGTTCGGCCGGGTCGAAGTCGGCGGCAGCGGCGATGGAAAGCACCGAGTCGCCCGCTGCCCATTCGACGGTTGCGGCGGTGAGACGTCGACCGAGGCCGCTCCAGCTGGCCCGGACATCCGATGGCTTCATCCCGGCGGGCTGGAGGGCGCTCAGAGAGGCTTCACCGCGGTGCAGGACAGCGTCCAGGGGTCCGCTGAATTCTCCGGAGGCCACCAGTTCCGTGTGCCTGAGGTCCGGTAGGAGTTGCTGAAGGAGTCCGCCGGACAGTTTCCAGCGCGAAGCCTCCAGTCGCCGCGACGTCCCATCCCACGCTCCCTCGGCGACCAGCACGGACCCATCGGCGAAGTCCGCCCGGAACTCATGCACCCTCAACGTGGGGGCCTCGAATTCCCCGCGGAGAATCACCTCCGGGACGTTCCATTGGTCTGAACCCACCTGCGTGGCGGACAACTCGAAATGCGCGGTGGGCGGCCGCCCGCTTCCGGGTTCGATGCGCACAACGCCTTCCACCCTCCCGGTGAGCGTAGGCGCCGGGAGTTTCCCGAGATCCACCGCGATGCGCAGTTGCGCGGGCTCAGTCAGGAGGTCGCCGGTCCAACGGATGCCCGCGGTGTTCGTCAGATCGGCGGTCAGCCACGGCGATTGGACCCTCAGGGTGTGAATCCTCAGCCCGCTGGAGTCACCGGACGCACCGAGCGCGAGGCTCACGGCGGGCCAACCGTCCAGCGCCGGTGCGCCCGAAGGTTCGGCAAGACCGGTGGCCTCGAGATCGAACCTGTTCGAAACAACGGTCGCCGTCAGACTGGCGACCATGTTGGTGTAACCCGGGACCTGGAGGAATCCCGCCGGGATCTGCCAGTCGCGGCAGCCCACCGCTGCACGCTCCGGCCACCAGCCGTTGGTCGTGAACCGAGCCGTGAGATCGGCGCGGTTGGTGAGCCAGGCCAACTCGCCCCTCCAGCGCCAGTCCCCGTCGGTTCTGGTGAATTCGCCGCTGACCGACGCGTCGTGGAGCTCCCAATCGGCACTGACGCTCAGCCCCCGCGCCCCCTCGATGCGGGCGGCGAGCTGAAGCTCACCGCGCAACGAGGAACTGCGAACGACCGCGTGCAGCCCGCCCGCCCGCCAGGCTGCGTGCGGCACCGACAGGTGAGTCGAACCGATCCGGAGCGTGGAATCGGTCAGCTCGGCCACCGGTAGCATCCGCTGCAGGATCAGCCCGGTCCGTGAGGCTCGATCCAAGGTCTCACCGACCGAGCCTTGCGGTGGTGCTTCCTCGGCGGTGAGGGCGTTCGTCGAGGGTCCTTCGAGGAGCAAATCGCCGCCGCTCAGGGAGAGCAGGGGCGGACCGTTCGTCCGCTGGGTGAGCCGCTGCCAGAGCCAGGTCGCCGGCAGCCCGGCTTCGATGCGCTGCGCCTCCAAACGGCCACCGTCCCAGGCGGCCTGGACGTCATTCAGCGCGAACCGGGTCCAGCCGATTCTATCGTAGGCCGAGAACCGCAGTCCGTAGCGAGCGGCGATGGGCGTCAGCATCCACGGAAACCACAGAGGCAGGAGCACCAGCAACAGGACGACGACCGAGGCCAGCCAGAAGAGGCCTCGGAGCACGCTGCATTTCCCCCGTCGCTTGGTGTTCGGTCGATGCACCGTGACCTCATGATTGGTCAGTCCTCCACAACTGCGAATACATCTTTAGCGGTGTGTGGGTGGACGCCGTCCGGAACCAGTCAGGAAACGGGTGCCTTGCCGGCACCACAGCACCTGGGCAGGCGGAGCTAACCTCCTCCGTTCGGCGGGCAGGGCGGGGTGAGCCGCCGGAAGCTTGCGATGGTCTGGCGGGCGGCTTCGTCGGCGGTGGGAAGGGGAAGGATTTCCGCGGACAGGTAACCGTCGTAGCCCATGCCCCGGAGGGCTTCCATCGCGGGTTCGACATCCGTATGCCCCAAGCCGACGGCCCGACGGTTGCTGTCGGCGAAGTGGACGTGGCCGAGCGACGGTCCGGCGAGTCGGAGGGCGTCGGCGATTGAGGCTTCCTCGAGATTCATGTGGAAGAGGTCGGCGAGGACCGCGACGTTCCGCGTGCGCAAGGGGGCGAGGAACTCCAGGGTCTGCGCCACGGTGTTGAGGAGGTTCGACTCGTAACGGTTGAGCGGTTCGAGCAGGAACCGGGCACCGAGTGCGCCGGCCCGTGGGGCGAGTTGCTCCAAGGCCTGGCCCAGCCAGGACAGGGCCTGCGTCCGCGTGACCTCGCCCTCCGCCTTCCCTTGCATCGAGCCGAGAATCGTGGCTGCCCCAAAGCCTCCTGCGAGGTCCACGATGGCGGCGATGAACTGCTGGGCACGATGCCGAACGGCACAGTCTGGACTGGTGAGGGAGAGCCCCTGCCGCAACCAACCCGCTCCGGTGCCGATCGCGGCCAATCCGAGCCGGTGTCGATACAGGATCTGGCGCAAGGTGCGCGCATCGATGGCGTCGGCCGAGGGCGGAAAGAGCTCGATGGCGTCAAAGCCCAACTCCGCCGCCTTGGCGCAGGCGACCTCGAGGTCGTCGTGGTACACAAATGGCCCGGCCTTCGCTTCCGGGACCAGACAGACGGTGATGGCGCTGCGCATGGGGACCTCCAGGGGGTGGGGGTTGGGGGTTGGGGGT
>JBBQML010000086.1:0-10679 GCA_038328885.1 Verrucomicrobiota bacterium
CCCGGGCCACGGCCGCCGCGTCACCGGCCGGGATCTGGCCATCTATCTGGCGGACGAGTCCACACTCCGCCTCGTGGTCCTGAACTGTTGCGAAGGGGCGCGCACCTCGCCGACCGACCTCCACGCCGGCGTGGCGCAGACACTCGTCAGCCGCGGCATCCCGGCCGTCATCGCGATGCGCTCCGCCGTCAGCGACACCGCCGCGGTGGGCTTCGCCTCGGAGTTCTACCGCGCGCTCGCGGACGACTGGCCAGTCGACGCCGCCCTGGCTCAGGCCCGCAAGGCCATCTACGGCTCGGGCAACGGCGTGGAATGGGCCACCCCCACGCTCCACCTGCGAGCGCCCGATGGCCGCATCTTCCAGGTCTCCGGACACGCCAACGCGGACGGCTCAGCCGCCCCCCTGGCCAAGGCCAGCCGCGTCCGGTACCTGGTGAACGCGGCCCTCCTCCTCGGGGCACTGGTCCTCGGCGGCACCTGGTACTTCCGTCACCTGCACGCCGGACTCGCGCACCTGGTCGTCGGCGGATCCATCACCGCCGTGGCGTTGCTGAAGTTCGCCTACGACTGCGTGAAATGGGGCGCGGAGGACGAATTGGGTAATCTCGCGAAACGCCTGCTCGCCACCCCCCGCTCCACCGGACCGTTGGTGGCGTTGCTCCTGTTCGCCGTGGGCGCACTGGCGGTCACGTCCTCGGTGCAGGTGAATCTGGACGAGGCCCATCGGGCGCAGGGCAGGCATGTCCTCACGATCTCCCGCGTGGCCGATGGCAAAGTCCTTTGGACCACGCCCGAGCTGAACGCCGACCACCCGACCGCCGGTCGGATCTTCCTCCTGCGCTGGGGCGGACCGCTGCGGCTCCAGTTGACCCCGGGGCCGGGTCTGCAGGCGTGGGAAACGAACCTTCCCGCCTGGGCAGTCCTCCGCTTCGACGTGCCACGCGATTTCCCTGCACGGGAGTTCCGCGTCCTGCGGATTCTCCCGGGGCCCTCGCTGTTGCTGAACCTGCCGGGGCTGGACGGTCCAGTCGTGACACGTTACGAGCTGGAGTTGGAAGCTGACGGACGGATCCAAAGGCTCCCGGACCTCCGGCAGCAGATCCTGATGGTGGCGGCCACCCCCGAGGACCTGGAACTCGCGGGGGCGACGGAATCGACCCCGGCGAGGCGGGGGCGGCTCGAGGACTGGCTGATGGGACCGGTCTCGGCAGGGATGGCGCCCACCCTCCAGGCGTCCATTCTGGCTCTCTGGGAGGCGGCGCCCCGCGTGGTGACCTGGCCCGGAACACCGGCCGCGTCGAACCTCACCGTGCGATTGTTCCGGGAGCGCGCGAGTCACCGCGAGCCCGTTGGCTTGCGCGTGTTCGTGCTCGACGCTACCAACCAACTGCAGTCCCTTCTGATTGATCGCGAACCCTGACCTCACTGGAACATGAGAAAACGAATCCTCCCGGTGTTCCTCCTCTGGTGTTTCCGGGGGGGGTGTGTGCTCGGGTTGGCAGGGGCCGCCCGCTCGGAGGCGGAATCCGCGCCCGCCATCGGTGTTCGTTGCGCCATCACCGTGCCCGTGTTCCGGGAAAACCTCGAGGCCCAGTGCCCGGGCATCGAACGCGAGGTGGCCACCTTTCTAGCCCGGCTGGCAGGGGAGCAGTTCCCCTATCTCCAATGGGTGGCGCTCTCCAACGCGCCGGCCACCAATGATCCCGCCTTCATCCTGAGCGCCAGCCTGGTGGCGGCGGGGTCGGGCACGATACCCGCGGCCCAGCTCACGTTCGCCTGGCAGGAGCGAGGCGGGAAGCGCGAGTGCCTGCCCCCGGTCACCGTCTACGATGAGGCCGAGATGTTCATGGTCACGCACCGACCGGAGGCCCTGCGCGACCGGGTGACGCAGAAGCTCCAAGAGCACCTCGGCAAGGAACCCCACCAGAAACTGCTCCAGGAGCGTTCCCTGGTGAGGGTGCCCGTCATGCGAAGCCTGGTGGTGGGAGAACAGGAACAGCGGTTCTTCATGCCCATCCCCTGGGAACGCCTGCTGGCCCACGAAACCTCACGGCTGAGGGTCGAATACTTCTCCAAACGCTCGCCGACCAACGCCGTCCCGGTGGTGCTCGGACTCGCGCCCACGGACAACTGGGGGGACCGGGTGGGCTGCAGCGTGTATTACTTCAACTACCCGCCGCCGCCGCCCCGCGGAAACCTGCAGACCGGTTCGCTGCTGCCGTGGGATGACGCCATGGCGGAGAGCCTGCGGAACGCCCGCCTGGAAACCGTGCGCGTCTTCATGGTGCACTACGTGCAAGACTTCGCGCACAGCACCACCACCGATGGGCTGGTCCTGCCAAGCTTCGCCGGGACCGGGGGAAGAGGTCAGCCATGAGAACCGCTTGTCTCGGTTTCGGCTTCGCCTCCAACCTCCCGGCGCAGGTCGCCCCACGCAACCCACCGGGGCGCCGACGGCTCGGCCTGCTCGCGGGCCTGCTCGCGGGTGTGTTCGCACTCCACCTGGCAGCCGGTCTGACGGCCCTGGGTGCGGCCGATCCGGTGGTGGAACGGGGGCTGGGCGCGCTCCAGAAGCGGGCGTTCCCCGAGGCCGTGGCCGCCTTCGACGATGCCCTCGCCACGGTGCGGACGACCGGCGACACCAACCGCCAGGCGGACCTCTTGTTCTACCGGGGCGTGGCGAAACAACAGTCGGCGCTGGCGGCCGGGGCCTCCGATGTCGAGCCGTCGCGTCGGTTCTGGCGCGAAGCCGCGGAGGATTACCGGGCGGCGCTGGTGCTGCGTCCGAACTCGCCCGCGCTCTGGAACAACCTCGCGCAGAGCCAGCTTCGCCTGGGGATGACCAACGAGGCGATGGCGTCCTTCCAGGCGGCGATCCAGCATCCCGACCCGAAGCGGGCGTTTTACACCCAGAACTACGCGGATCTTCTCCTCTCCCTCGGCAAGTGGCGGGATGCGTGTCGGTTCTACGCCCTGGTGGTGGCGGAACAGCCCCAGAACCGTGCGGTGCAGCAGAAGATCCTCGATCTCTGTCTCGAGCGGGACCGCGACCTGCTGCTCTATTATCTCTGGCAGCAGGCGAAGGCCGGGCAGGTGACCCAGGCCCGGGACCATGCCCTGGACTTGCTGCGGCGCACGGACTGGAAGGCCCCGCAGCAGGAGGAGTTGATGGGGTTGGTGGCGCTGTGCCTCAGTGAACAGACCGAAACGCGCGCCGAGTTCGCCTCCTCCCCCACCGCGAGTCGTCTCCAGGAACTCCGGGGGCCGCCCGTCCTCGAGGCCTGCGCCCGGGAGTTGCTGCAAGTCTACGATCGGGAGGGGCTGGACCCGGGCAAGTACCGTTGGTGGCCCAGGCTGGTCAGGCCGGAGATGGACGCCCCGCGAGGGATGTGGCCGCTCGAGGCCATGCAGCAACTGCTGCGCTCGCTCGCGGAACGTTCCCGCACGGCCGGCGAGCCAGCGCTCGAAGAGCAGTACCTCCGCCTGGCCGTGGAGATGAACCCGCGAGCCACGGACCCGGAAGCCCTGACCCGGCTCGCCCGACTCTACGCCGCCCGCGGCCAGGAGGATCGGCTGCGCCAACTGATGCAGCGGCACGAGGCGGCCTTTCTGCAAGGCAAGGGCGATGCCTACCGGGCCTCACAGGCCGGGAAGATCTATAAGTACCACCTCTCGCTCGGCCTGATCTACAGCGAGCTCGGACGATGGACCAACTCCGGCAGGATCGACTCGGCCACATTCCAACTGGAGCGGGCGCTCAGTTTCGCCGACGACCTGAGCCGGGCGGAGCCCAACGCGGAGGTCCGCATCAGCCAGGTCCCACCGCAACTGGTCAATCTTCTGGCCAAGGCTTACGAGAAATCGGGCCGCAACGACGACGCCCTTGGCCTCCGCGTCGACCGCGCCCAGTCCTACCTCGGGCTGAACGACGCCGAGGCGGCCAGGCAGGTCTTCGAACCGGCGCGGGAGGCGAGGATTCCCCCGACCTGGAGTCGGGAAAAGCGCGACCGGTTCAACGCCTGCAAGACCGGCGTTCCGTTGCGGCCCAATGCCGGGATCGGTCCCGCGAGGTCGCCCGGGGGTGTGACCGTCGGCGACTCGGCGCGAATCCTCGTGGGTGCGGGCAACTACCAGCGGCTCGGCACCGAGGAGGTCAACCGGTTGCAGCAGTCCGTAACCCTGGCGGTGGACTCCCTGGGTACGAACGCGACGCCCGGTTCGCCGCTCGCGGAGTACCAGCTTCTGCCGGCGAAAGGACTGGCCCCGGACGTTCAAGAGATCCTGTTGCAGGGCCAGCAGGGGCAGGTCCTCCTCCGCAAGGGCACCAACCTCCTCAAGGTGCCCTTCACGGTGGGAGGCAAGCCATCCCCCCGCAAGAATGTTCGACTGGTGCGCCCTTGACCCCCCATCCTCCGGGTCACCTACCATGAGCGAGTCCCCTGTTCCGTCCCCGCCCCCTGAATCGGAGCAGACCCTGCACGAGGGCAACCCCTCCCAACTCACCAACCTCAGGACCTATCTGCTCTGCGCCCTGGTGGTCGGCGCGCTGGCGGCCGCCGCGTTCTTTGTCCAGGCGCAGTCGCCGCCCGCCGCGCTCGCGCTGGCCGGCGCCACCGTTCTACCCCTGCTGTTCGCCCTGCTCCGCTGGGTGCAGACCCGGTGCGAGCGCTACGTGCTCACCAATCAGCGACTGCTCATCAGCCGGGGGTTGCTGTCGCGGAGCACCGAGGAGGTGGAGTTGTACCGGGTGAAGGACTACTCCCTCGTCGAACCACTCGCCTACCGGATCTTCGGGCTGGGGAACATCCGCATCACCACCACCGACGATTCCAACGCCGTGGTGCTCATCCGCGCCATCCGGCACGCCGCCGGGTTCCGCGACCTGCTGCGGACCCACGTCGAGTTGCGACGCACCGCGAAGCGCGTCCGGATCAGCGAGTTCGAGTGAGCCCGGCGGCAGGTTGTCCGTCGTCGGTCGTGCCTCGCGGGTCAAGGAGGGCAGCGAGCGGGAGCGACGCCGGACCCCGACCGAGTGCCTGGCTGGACGAGGACTCGGCGATCACGCGGAAGCCGACGTTGAAGACCTTCTGCCAGGGCGGGTACGCCAAACGGTACGATGCCGTCGCCCGCGGTGGTCGGTCGTACCAGGAACCGCCTCGGACCACGCGCACACCGGCGGCACTCGCGGAATCGGCGTCCCCGCCTTCCCGCAGCCCCGACCGGGTCCATTCCCAGACGTTGCCGTGCAGATCGTGCACGCCCCAGGCGTTCGGCCGGTAGCTGCCGGTCGGGGCTGAGATGGCCTGGCCATCGTCGAACCGGGAGTCACGCGGGGTGTAGTCGTCGTAGCGGGTGGGCTTCGTAAGGGGCGACCAGACCGTGTAAGGATCGCTGGCCAGGTCGGTGATCCGCACATCGGCGAGGTTCGCATGGGCCGAGAAATCCGACGCCAGGTCACCGAAGGCAAACGGAGTTGCGGCACCGCTTCGGCAGGCCCATTCCCACTGGCCTTCCGTGGGAAGGGTGAAGGTCTCACCCGCCCGGGCGCCCAGCCACTGACAGAACGCCATGGCCTGTTCCCAGCTCACGCGAACCACCGGTTGCCGGGGCTGGTTCATCGGCAAACCATGGATCCCGAACTGGTAGGACATCTTGGACTCGACCCGGCTGTCATGCGCCGGGTCGAAACGGGCGAATTGCGCGTTGTCCGTCTCGCACCGGGCCATCCAGAACGCCCGCTCCACCCGCACCGGAGCGACCGCCACCGTGCCCGGGTCGGGGATCGACGGGACGAAGCTCCCGGCAGGAACGAGCACCAGTTCGAGCATGACCCCGTCGCCAAGGTCCACGCGACGCGTCGTGTGCGGACCCGCAGCCTGTTGGCGACGGACGGCCTCGGCGGCGTCGAAGGGCCAACCCGCCACCACGGGGATCGCGGGTGTGGCGGCGATCGACGCGGTCGCGGGTTCTGGCGCAGAGCGGACCGCCGGGGTGACCGGAGCCGGCGCTGGCGGCAAGGTTTCGGCGTCGTCATCATCCATGCCGGCGTAGCGCTTCCGTAATTCCCGGCGCCGGGCGATCTGGAGGCCGGGCGTGCCGATCTCCTCCGACCAGCTCCCGTGGTACGGAGCGTTGAGGTCGATCCAGGTGAACAGCCGATCCCAGTCCTCGGCCCCGAGCTGAATTCCGTGGTGTCCCTGCCGCAGCAACTGCACCAACTCGGTCGTGCCAGCGTGGTACTCGAGGGGGGTCAGCAGGTGGTAGTCGCTCTCGATGCCTGGTCGGCGGACGAAGCGGTGAAGGTTCGCATAACCCACCGAGAACTTGCCGCCGTGCTGGCCGGCATGCCCCGGGGTGACCATCGCGAAGTCGCGGATGTTCTCCGTTCCCCGGAGATCCATCACCACGGTCCCCGCTTCGTTCGCCTCGCCGTCGTGGCACTCGATGCAGTGGCGGTCGATCACGGGCTGGACTTCCCGGCGGTAGCCGAAACCGCGGGCCGGCCCATGCCAGGGCTCGATCTCCCGGGGGGAACCGCCGCGGAAGGCGGACAGCGGCGCCACGCTCGGGGTGCTGTTCTGCCGCTCGTGACAGCCCACACAGGAGAGGTTTTCGCCCGGCATGGCCGTGAACCAACTGCGCATCAACTGCAGGGCACAACCCTCCCCGTCCAGGGGTTGCACCGCGATGGGCGTGTTGGCTGGCACGCGGAAATAGGCCGAGCCGTCCGATTCCACCGGCACGGTGCCGAGAATCCGCCGGATGTCCCACGGGCCGTCGAGACCGATGGTTCCGAGCAGGCCGCCCATGCCCTGGTAGGACCAGTGATAGGCGAACACCCGCAGGGCTTTCACCGTGCCCCGGGGTACGCCGCGCAAGCCTTCTCCCTGGTAGATGTCCGCCAGGTAGACCACCGCATCCTGCCGGCCGGGCTGCACGCGGTCCGGGATCAGGGGCGGACGCGGGGTGCGACGGAGGGGCAGCGGCTCGAGCAACGCCTGGCCCGGCGCATCCGCAATCCGCACCAGGTTGTCGAAGACGTCGACCAGGTACACCCCCCAGGCCGCACTGGCCGTCGGCTTGGCCGAAACCAGAAAGTACTTCTCCGAAAGCGGGAAGGGATGAAGGAACTTCGGCCAGGAGGCATCCACCAGGTTGTCCTTGATCACCGGGTCGACGGACCGGCCCCGGCCCGGAATGCGCTGAACCGCCCCGGCGGCTTCGCGCCGTCCCCGGGCGGGGTCGAGGATCACCAACTCGCCCATGCGCGGCACGCCGTGGTGTCCGGTCGCGATGGCCACCACCCGTGTCGGATGCCCCGGGATCGGCCGGGCGTAGAACATCGAGTTCGGCCAGTAGGAATTGCTGCCGTAGAATTCTTCCTGGGTCGTGCCGTCCGGGTTCATCCGGAAGAGCAGCCGCGTGTTGGAGTGCGGCGTGTCAGCATATTCCCAACGCTGATACAGCACCCGGCCGTCCGACTGCATCACCGGCGACCAGTCATGGTCCTGATCGAAGGTGAGCTGCCGGACGCTCCCCTCCGCGGGATCGTGGAGAAAGAGGTTCGCCACATGGTCGGAACCGTCCACACAGGGGACGCCCACCAGCATTGAGGTGCCGCAGAAAATGATCCGCCCGTCCGGGAGGTAGCAGGCGTCGTAATGGTCGACATCCGGTTCGTTCGTCAGTTTCAACTCCCGGGGACCGCCCGACGACGCCATCCCGGTCGCCGGGTCGATCGGCAGCTCGAACACCTGCCAGCGGCCATGGCTGCCAAGCGAGGAATACATCAGCCGGTCGGCGTCGTAGTGCAGTTCCACGTCGCCCACGAAGACATCCTGGGCGGGGCGATGGACGGTGGTCAGGCGGCCCCCCGGCCGGACGGGCGAGAGCACGGCGATCTCGTTGTCATAGCCGCGCGCGGGCAGGGAGGAGTTGCCCTGCCAGTTCTGCGGCAGCCCGAGTTGGTTGGTCCGGCGGCGCACCAGCAGCAGGCGATCGAAGTCGAGTAACGGGTTTGCCAGCAACGCTTCCTCCCGGAGGCCGGCCAGATCGCGGGCCACGGTGGCCAGCGCCGTCGCAGCCTCGGCCGTCGTCGGGTTCACCCGGGCGCTTCGCAGCGTCTCCCCCAGACGCTCGGTCCGACCGAGGAAGGCGGAGCCCTGGGGATACCGCAGCCCAAAGGTTTGCTGCAGGTCCTCGATCGCCAGGCGGAGCGCCTCGAGTTCCAGGACCAGTTGGCCGGGTCCCGGGGTTTCCTGGGGTGCAGGAGGAACGACCTCCGGACGGTCGGCGACCACGAAACGGACACTGCCTTCGCCCGCCGCCCGGGAGGCATCCACGCCGACTTGGGCCTCGAACCACTCGGCGTCCGCCGGATGGGCGTAGCGATGGTGGCTCTGGGCGGGGGTGCCACGGCCCCGGGCGAACGGCCGGTCGGCGATCTGCAGGGGGCCACCGACGGCGCTGCGGTTATCGCGTTGGAACCGTCCCCAGGCCTGCTCCGCGGTGCGGGGTTCCAGGGTGTCGAGCCAGATCTCGCGACCGTCGCGCAGCCGCAGCCTCGCCTCAGCCCAGTTGGCCACATCGTGCGAGTAGTCCCCCGCGTCCTGCACGATCAGGCAAAGCTCGGTCCAGCCCGCGACTTGCACGCGGACAGCTTGGGGGGCGTCGCCGCCACGCAGAACCGGGGTGGCAAAGAATCGGGTTGGAGGCTCGGCGGCCCCGACCCCGGTTCCGGGGAGCAAGGTCATCAGGACCGAGAGCAGGGTGATCTTGGCGGCCAGGCGGGGACGGATCGGGGTCGGGACTCCCATACGGGGATCGGAGTTGGGCATAGGTTTCTCCAGGAAAAGCGGTTCAGCTGGTGGCGGGTTCCCCCACGGCGACAACCTCGCGCCGCATCCTCGCGACGTCGGTGGGGTCGAGTACGAGGGTGCCACCGCGGGCGTTCTCGATCACCTGGGCCGGAGTACGTCCTCCGACAAGGACGTGGGTGATCCCGGCCTGCGCGATCGTCCAGGCGATCACCAACTGGGCCAGGGTACACTGGTAGCGGTCGGTGAGGTCGGACCAACCGGCGAGCAACGGCAGCACGCGGGGGCGATTGGACGGGCTGAGCCAGGGGTTCCAAGCCTCGTTGCTCCGAAACTCGGAGGGCAGAAAGACGCGATCCAAACCGATCTTCCCCGTGAGGAGCCCCTGCTCCAGCGACATGTAGGTCAGGGTGGCGAGGCTCCGCTCGGCGCAGAGCGGCAGGATGTCGTGCTCAGGGGCACGATGGAGCATGGAGTATCGCAACTGGTTGCTCGCAAGGGCGCCTCCGCTGGCAGCGAGGTTATCGACCAGCTCCGATGGCGACACGTTGCAGACGCCGATTGCCCGGATTTTCCCCTGGGCCCGCAGGTCAAGCAGGCAGGCCATCGTGTCGGCGACGGGTGTGAAATCCGGCGGAACCGACGGCCAATGCGTCTGGTAAAGGTCGATCTCGTTCACCCCCAGGCGTCGCAGGCTCCGCTCGATCTCCAAACGGATGGTATCCGGGCGCAGGCTCCGGCGCATGATGCGCCCGTCCAGCTCCGTGAAGAACGACCCGCGATCATCGTCAGTCCACAGCCCGCACTTCGAGGCGAGGATCACCTGGTCACGGCGACCGCGAAGAGCGCGCCCCACGACGGTTTCGCTGCGGCCCCAGCCGTAGGCGGGAGCGGTGTCGATCAGGTTGATACCGGCGTCGAGCGCCGCGTGGAGAGCGCGGATCGATTCGGTGTCGTCGGTGTCCTGACCCCAGGTAGGGCCGCCCCCCAGCACCCACGTGCCGAGTCCCACCACCGATGCCTGAAGCCCCGAACGACCAAGCGACCTTAGGTTCACCGGGGTATTGAACCCATTTCGGGCCCGTCGCCAAGCCCCCGGGGGCGAACAGGCCTGTGGGGAAAACACCTTGAGGCCCCGGGCGGACGACGGGGTCGAGACCGCCAGGTCGCTCGCTGTTCAGTTGCTGCGGGGTCGCGGGGCCGGGGGAACTTGTCTCATAGGGGTAGGGATGGCGGCTCGCGCCGCCACCCCTCCCTCCGAACCGGACGGGCGGATTTCCCGCATCCGGCTCTCCAGTTGGCGAGTGCCCGCCAGGCGTGTTGTCGCCCTTGTTCATGCAGGACCGGCTCGTTTGGCAGAGGCTAAGGCTTCTCTGGAGATTAGCCCCTGTTCCGCGAAGAAGGCATTTTTTTGCCTCCTTTGATTCCTCTTTCGAGGGTGGCCAGCATCCGTGGCGCCCACACCGCACTCGATTCGAGCGTCAGCCACGGGGGCATTTTCGCTTGTCTATCCCCGGCTTGTGTAGCCCTTGCGGACACTGTCGCCGGTGTTGCTTGGTGCGTTGTGTCGTTCACGTTCTTCGCCTTTACTACGTAGGCTCGCCCCTCCGGCTGCTTCCCACCCTGCCTCACGGCAGCGCAGTCGCCTTCGGGTTCCCGTTGCTTCCACATCATCATCGGACTTGGACTTTCACCAGTTATCGTCATGACCTTCGTCTCGCACGTAGCCGCCGTGGTCACACGGCGCTGGTACCCGGGTTTCAACCACGTTCGCCGTCCTCAGTTCGAATGTCGGCTGCCGCTGCCGCTGCCGGCGTTGGATCCCCCAGGTTCAACCAGCCAGTTGGCGCCGCGTCACCGCGG
>JBBQML010000087.1:0-10660 GCA_038328885.1 Verrucomicrobiota bacterium
CGCTCACCATGCCGCACCTCCTCCGACGCGACTTGCGCGACCTGCCGCCGGCGCGGCGGACGGAACTCGACCGCTTCGGCGCTGCCTGCCGTACCCGCCCCGAACTGCGCGGCATGGTGCAGAACCTCTTCGACACCCTCCTGCCACGCCAGCGCCCCTCCGGCGAGGGCCGCGACACGCTCCACCGCCTGCTCGCGGAAAACGGCTTCGACCGGACCCTCCACGAACAGATCCGGCACGACCTCCGCGACGGCCGAATCGGTCTCGCCCAAAACCGCCTCCGCACCGACACCACCATCGAGGATGTCCGCGCCGAGGACGTCGACGACGCGCGAACGTGGCTGCACGACCCGGATCGCTCGCGCGGCCACCGCGAGACCGGCCTGGCCGCACTCGCCCGGGGCGAGCTCGCCGTGGTCACCTTGGCGGCCGGCGCCGGGTCTCGTTGG
Organism: Verrucomicrobiota bacterium; assembly: GCA_038328885.1. Taxonomy (GTDB): domain Bacteria; phylum Verrucomicrobiota; class Verrucomicrobiia; order Limisphaerales; family CAIMTB01; genus CAIMTB01. The sequence goes on from JBBQML010000087.1 coordinate 450, forward strand.
ACCCAGGGCGCCGGGGTCTGCAAAGCCCTTCACCCGTTCAGCAAGCTCGGCGGGCGCCATCGTACCTTCGTCGAACTCCACCTCGCGAAATCGCGCCGCATCGGCCGTGCCGCCGGCCTGGCACTCCCCCACGTGCTGACGACCAGCTACCTCACACACCGCCCCATCGAGACGTTCCTCGAACGCGCCGGCCACTACGGCTACCCCGGTCCGCTCCTGCTCTCGGCCGGCCGCGCGGTTGGGCTCCGCCTGGTGCCGACGGAACGCGACCTCCGCTTCCAATGGGAGGAGATGCCGCAGCAGGTCCTCGACGAGCAACAGCAGAAGGTCCGCGAAAGCCTGCGCCACGCCCTGATGCGCTGGGCCCACGAGGCTGGCGAAGCCTCCGACTACACCGACAACCTTCCCGGGCAGTGCCTGCATCCCGTCGGGCACTTCTTCGAGATCCCCAACCTGCTCCGCAACGGCACGCTCGCCCGCCTCCTCCGCGAACGGCCCAACCTGCGGCACCTCCTGCTGCACAACATCGACACGGCGGGTGCCGACGCCGACCCCGCCTTGTTCGGTGCCCATCTGTCGGGCGATGCCTGCCTCACCTTCGAGGTCATCACCCGACGGCTCGAGGATCGCGGCGGCGGGCTTGCCCGCGTGAACGGTCGCGCCCGCCTGGTCGAAGGACTCGCCCTCCCGCGCGAGGAAGCCGAGTTCGGCCTGACCTGCTACAATTCGATGACGACCTGGATCAATCTCGACCGCTTCCTCGCCCTCCTGGGAATCGAACGGGGTGACATCCTCATCGCGGACTCCGGCGCGGAGCCCGCCCGGGCCGCCGCGCAGGAGCGAATCGCAGCCGCCATCCGCCGTCTCGCCGCGCGCCTCCCAACCTACGTGACCCTCAAGGAGGTCAAGAAACGCTGGGGCCACGGACAGGAGGACGTCTTCCCAGTCGCCCAGTTCGAGAAACTCTGGAGCGACCTCACCGCCCTCCCCGATCTCGAGTGCCGCTACGTGGTGGTGCCGCGCCTGCGGGGCCAGCAGTTGAAGGATCAGGCCCAACTCGACGGCTGGCTCCGCGACGGCTCCGCCGCCCACGTCGAGTCGCTGTGCGACTGGGAATAGCCCGGGAGGGTTCCGTTGCCTCGGAACCGCCTCCGCATCTACCCACTCCTGATTCCAGGGCGAGGTCCGCAATCTGCGATGGGGTCGGCTTTGCGGTTGGCACCGGGGTTGTGTTCGGCCACCTTCCCGCCCGTGCTGCCGCGCCCTGCGTCCACCTCCCCGCGATGGGGAACGCCCGAACCACCCACCGGGCTCCACGCCTAGCCCCGGCTCTCTCCCCCCTCCCGCCGCGACCTTGGCGCGAAGTGCTGTCTCAAACGCCTGTTCCCCGGCCGATTCCGAACCCAGCTGCATGCAGTCCATCACTCAACTCCTCAAACAAGGCATCGTCCTTGGCGACGGTGGATACCTGATCGAACTCGAACGACGCGGTTACGTGGACAACGGCACCCGTCGCGAACGGGCCGGTCCGGGGGAGGATAGCCCGTTCACCCCGGAAGTGGCCATCGAGCAGCCGCAGGCCCTGCGGGAACTCCACCACGAATTCCTCGCCGCCGGCTCCCAGGTTCTCCAGGCGCTGACCTTCTTCGGCACGCGCGAGAGGCTGAACCGTGCCGGGTACGGCTCCCAAGCCGAGGCCATCAACACCGCCGCGGTCCGCCTCGCCCGGGAGACCGCCGGTATCCATGCCCTCGTCGCCGGTTCGATCTCCCGGACCCTGGTTTTCGAGCGCGAGGGCGCAAGTGCGCTCGGCCGGGCCCGCGATCACCTCGGGGAACAAATCCGTTTCCTCAAGGACGCCGGCGTCGACTTCCTGATCCTGGAAACCTTCTTTCACCTTGCCGAGATGGAGGTGGCCCTCGAATGCGCGTCGACGGTCGGGCTTCCGGCTTTGGCCACCATGAGCTTCCGGCCCCTGGTCAGCCACTGCAGCGACGGGCATACGCCCGCCGAGTGCGCGCGCAGGATGGCCGATCTCGGCGCCATCGCCGTGGGAGCGAACTGCGAGCAGGACCCCGTGCGCATGCGTTCGCTGCTCCGCGAGATGCGCCAGGGCCTCGACGGCCGGGTTCCGCTCGCCGCCCAACCGGCGGCGTTCCGAACCACCGACACCTGCCACAGCTTCACCCGGCTGCCGTCCTTCCCCGCCGAGTTGGAGACGATCCAGGTCCCACGCCACGACTTCTTCGAATTCGGACGAGTCGCCGCCGCCGAGGGCCTCGGCTTCGTGGGGGGATGCTGCGGCTGCAACGCGGCCTACCTCCGGGCCCTCGCCGAAGGGCTCCACCCTCCGGCTTGATCGACACCACCGTTGACCCGACCGCCGACATTCCTTACATCTCCGGCCGTCCCGAAGCCGTTGCGCTTATGTCGAAGAAAACCCCCGCTGCCCCATCCCTCGGCATCACCTCGATGCTCCAGGAGACCCGCGTCCTGAAGTGCTCGCCGGAATTCACCGCCAAGGCGCACGTGAAATCCCTCGCCGCCTACCGGCGGCTATATGCCGAGTCCATCCAGAAACCCGACAAGTTCTGGGGCCGTGTGGCGCGGGAAGAACTGGTCTGGTTCACCCCGTTCAAGAAGGTGCTCCAGTGGAAGGAACCGGTGGCCAAGTGGTTCGGCGGTGGCCGACTGAACGTCTCGGTCAACTGCCTCGACCGCTGGCTCGACACCCCGACCGCCAACAAGGCGGCCCTCATCTGGGAAGGCGAACCGGCCGCGGACGGCCGTGCCGGGGAGGAACGCACCCTCACCTACAAGCAATTGCACCGCGAAGTCTGCCGGTTCGCGAATGTGTTGAAACGCCATGGGGTTCAGCGGGGCGACCGCGTGCTGATCTACCTGCCCCTCGTCCCCGAGGCCGCCATCACCATGCTGGCCTGCAGTCGGATCGGCGCCGTGCACTCGGTCGTCTTTGGGGGATACAGCGCCCAATCGGTTGCCGACCGCATCGCCGATTGCGGCGCCAAGCTCGTGGTGACCGCCGACGGCGGCTACCGGCGCGGGGCCATTGTGCAGTTGAAGAAGAGCGTGGATGAGGCCCTCGCCCTCCGGAACGCCGAAGGGGCGTTGATCGCCGAAACGATCAAGGCCGTGATCGTCCTTCGGCGGTGCTACAACGACATCCACATGCAGGAGTCACGGGACTACTGGTGGCACCGTGAACTGGAGTACGTGACCGCCGACTGTCCGCCAGCGAAGCTGGAGAGCGAGAGCCCGCTTTTCATCCTCTACACCAGTGGTTCGACCGGCAAGCCGAAGGGCATCTTCCACACCACCGCCGGCTACCTGCTCGGCGCCAAGCTCACCACCCGGCTGGTGTTCGACCTCCAACCCAACGACGTCTACTGGTGCACGGCCGACGTCGGCTGGGTGACTGGTCACAGCTACCTGGTCTACGGGCCGCTGGCCAACGGCGCGACCAGCCTGATGTATGAAGGGGCCCCGAACTGGCCGGAGCCGGATCGCTTCTGGCGGATCATCGAGAAGTACGGCGTAACCATTCTCTACACTGCCCCAACCGCCATCCGGGCCTTCATGAAGTGGGGCGATCAATGGCCGAAGAAGCACAATCTCGAGTCGCTCCGCCTGCTCGGCTCCGTGGGTGAACCGATCAACCCCGAAGCCTGGATGTGGTACCACGCCGTGATCGGTGGAGGCCGCTGCCCGATCGTCGACACCTGGTGGCAGACCGAGACCGGTGCCATCATGATCTCGCCCCTTCCGGGAGCCACCCCACTCAAGCCCGGCTCCGCCACCCTGCCCTTCTATGGAATCCAGCCGGAAGTCGTCGATGAGCAGGGCAAGGAAGTCCCGCGCAATACCGGCGGCAAACTCGTCATCCGCAAACCCTGGCCTTCCATGCTTCGAGGCGTCTGGGGCGACCCGGAACGCTTCAAGCAGACCTACTGGAGCGAGGTCCCGCACAGCTACTTCACCGGCGACGGGTGTCGCCGTGACCAGGACGGCTACTTCTGGATCATGGGGCGGATCGACGACGTGCTGAACGTCGCCGGACACCGGATCGGCACAGCGGAGGTGGAGTCCGCGCTGGTCAGCCACCCCTTCGTGGCGGAGGCGGCCGTGGTGGGTCGCCCGGACGAACTCAAGGGCCAGGCGCTGGTGGCGTTTGTCACCCTCAAGACCGGGTGCCATGCGAAGCCGGAGTTGCGCGAGGAACTGCGCCAGCACGTGGCGAAGGAGATCGGGCCGGTGGCTCGCCCGGACGACCTCCGCTTCGCCGAGTCACTTCCCAAGACCCGCTCCGGCAAGATCATGAGGCGGCTGCTCAAGCAAATTGCCGCGGGCGTGGAGGTCAACGGCGACACCACCACCCTGGAGGACTTCAACGTCCTGGCGCGACTCACCGCGGCCGAATAGAGCGATGGGGTCAGATCTAAATTGTTGACATTCCACGAAGAGTGCCTGCCTCACGGGACCGAGCCAGTCTGCTCTGTCAACAATTTAGATCCGACCCCATGGACCGCGTCACAGGGCCCGGGCCCATCGCCGGAGTCGGATCGACCCGATCCCCATCACGATGAAAATGGCACCGCCCACGGCATAGGTCAGCAGGCCCGGAACCATCGAGACCATCCGCATCCCCTGCTGTGCGGCCATCGTGACCCCCCACAGCATGAGCGCGGTCAGCAACCAGCCCCCGAGTCCCAGCACGATCTCGAGGATCCCCACCACCAGAAGCGCAGTCCGGCGGTCCTTGTAGCTGCTCACCCCAATCGGCATCTCGGTGGTGTTCATGGCAGAAGAATGGGAACGGCGGCACGCTGCGCCACACCCCGGGGGTAGACCAGTCGGAAATGCCCGCAGTTCTCATGTCCTTTGCGGGAAGGCAGGGAGTGTGGTTGCGTACGCCCAAGGTCCGACGCTCGTCACCGCCGCGCATGAAGTTCCCCCGATCCCCCACCGCCACCGCCACTGCCCTCGTGGTCGCGCTGTGTCTGCCCATCGCCGGTCTGTTCCTGCGCCACGCAAGCGACCCGCTCGAAACCGCCCGAACCACCGAAACCACCGAAACCACCGGGACCACGAGGTCCGCGCTGGCTGACCGCTCCGGCGAGGACGCCCCGGCGGCCCTTGGTGCGCCCGATTCCCACCATCCGGGCGCAACCCCCGCCGCGAACCCGGCCGAGTCCGCGGCCGGCCCGTATCCCACTCCGGAGCCGCCGGCCCTCGCCTGGCTGAGACACATCCCGCACCCGCCCCGTGCGGAGGTCGAAGCGGAGGTCGAAGCGGAGGTCGACTTCACCGCCTTCCTGGCGTGGGCCACGACCCACCTCGAAGCCGGAGATCAGGGCGCCACCGCCGCCACCTCCCGACTGGAAGCCCGGGGCCTGGAACTGGCCCGCCGGCGCCGCGACGACCTGATCGACCTGATCCAGACCCAGCCAGAGCGCGCGCTTCAACTCGCACTCCCCGAGACCGTGCGCGCCAGCCTACCTCCGGCGATCGCCGACCTCGTGGAGCGGACCGTTGACGGGCGCGGCGACTTGGAGGTGCTCTGTGCCCTGCCCGAACCGGGACAGGAAGCCCGCATCCAACCCCTGCAGCGGTTCGTGGTCCTCGCGGAGGAACGCTACCAGGCATTTGTCCATGGACAGCGTCTGGGGGAACCGACGCGCCGCGGGATCCCTCTGCACGGCATCGTGCTTGGGGGCTTGATGGCCGTCGCCGCGGAGGAGCAGCCATCGGCTTTCGATCCGCTTCCGACGGCCGCCGCGTTGTTGGAGAGCAGCGGGGCGAGCGTCCCCGCGGCCAGCACGGCAGGTCTTGCTTCGGTCTCGCCCTCGGCGACCACCGGAACAAAGCGTCTGGTGTTCATCCGGGTCGACTTCTCCGACCTTCCGGGCGAGTCGTTCTCGAGCAATCGCGCGGTGCAACTGACCCGCGACCTGGACCGATTCTACCGGGAGAACTCCTTCGATCGCTCCGGATTCCACGAAATCGGCCAGGGCTCGGCCGTCACGCCCGTGCTGCGCCTGTCCCGCACCGCGGCGTCCTACGGCAGCGCCGAGGATTCCAGCGGGTTGCGTTCGGCCGCGCGCGCGGCCGCCCGTGCGGCTGGCTACACGTTGAGCGCCTACGACTACGACCTGATCTGCTTCGGCAGCGTCAGCGGCTTCGGCTGGGCTGGTCTCGCCTACATCGGTGCGCCGGGGGCCTGGATCCGGGGAACCTCCTCCACCGGCGTGGTGGCCCACGAACTCGGGCACAACTTCGGGCTGGGCCATGCCAACTTCTGGGACACCGGTGGCGAGAGCACGCTCGGCTCCGGACAGAGCATCGAGTACGGCGACAAGTTCGACACCATGGGGGCGGCGAACGCGGGGAACTACCACTTCAACGCCCGTTACAAACGGCTGCTCGGCTGGCTCCAGCCCGGCGAGTTCACCGTAGCCACCTCCAACGGGACCTACCGCATCCACGCCCAGGACCAGACGAACGCCGTGGCGGGCAGCCGCGGACTGCAGGTCTTCACCAATCCGCGGACGAACTTCTGGCTGGAGTTCCGCCAGCGGTTCACCTCGATCCCCTGGCTGATGGACGGCGCCGGCCTTCGCTGGGCGGGGCGCGGGAGCGAGCCCAGCCTGCTCCTCGACACCACCCCGGGATCGGCCCGGGAGAAGGACGACGCCGCCATCGTGATCGGGCGGACGTTTTCCGACTCCGCCGCCGGCATCCACCTCACCCCGATCGCCAAGGGCGGCTCCAACCCCGCCTGGCTGGACATCGTGGTCCAGCGCGGGCCCTTCCCCGACAACCGCCCCCCGGTCGCGAGTCTCGCGGCGCCCGCCACCCGCGGCACCACCGCCACCACCTTCGAGTTCGCGGTCGAGGCCACCGACCCCGACGGGGACCTGCTGGCCTACGCCTGGGACTTCGGCGACGGCAGCATCCCTCCCAATCGCGCCACCTCCAGCCACCGATGGACGAGCGCCGGTGATTACCTCGTCCAGTGCACCGTGAGCGACACCCGGGGCGGCACGGCCCGGAGCTGGGTCGCCGTGGCGGTGGGCTCCCCCACCACCCTGCGGATCGGCGGCCGGGTGACCCGGGACGGCGAACACCTCTCCGGGGCCCAGGTCAGCGCGGGTTCAGGTCGGACCGTGTTCACGGATGCGGAGGGCGCCTACCTCCTCGTCGGCCTGCCCCGGGGCTCGTATTCGCTCACCGCAACCGTCGACGGCACCCGGCTCGAACCGGTGGGTTTCACCAACCCGCTCGACCTGACAACCAGCCGGGCCGACCTCGATTTCGTGAGCGTGGACACCACCAGGACCCGGTCGGTGACGCTGGTGCCTGCGGGGGCGTTCTGGCTCTACTGGGACCGCCAGGCCGCGCCCGCGACCGGTTGGCTCCGGACCGGGTTTGATGCTTCCGGCTGGGATGAAGGTGCGGCGATCCTGGGCTACGGGGGTGACCGCGAGACGACGGTCCTCAGCTACGGTCCCGAGAGCAGCCGCAAGTACGCCACGGCCTGGTTCCGCCGCGAATTCGTCGTCGAGAATCCCGGCGCGTTGCAGAACCTCCGCCTGGAAATCCTTCGCGACGATGGAGCGCTGGTCCATCTGAACGGCCGCGAAGTGGTCCGCGAGAACCTTCCGGCCGGGACGATCACCGCGGCCAGCCTCGCCTCCTCCACGGTGGGGGGCGCCGCCGAGGTCACCTACTTCGCGCACAGCCTGGACTCCGCGCACCTGGTCGCCGGGACCAACGTGCTCGCGGTCGAGATCCACCAAGCCTCGCTCAGCAGCTCGGACCTGGCGTTCGACCTGCGGTTGCTGGCCGACGTGACGCAGCAGCTCATGCCGGGGATCCACCTGACCCGGCCCTCGCCCGGCGAGCTGTTCACCGCACCGGCCCGCATCGTCCTGGCCGCCGCGGGCGACCTTGGGGGCGCCGACCTGGATCACGTCGAGTTCCTCGCCAACGGCCAGCCCCTCGGCCGGGCCACCGGCGCCCCCTTCACCCTGGTTTGGTCGGAGGTCGGAGCGGGTGAACTGGTCCTACAGGCACGCGCCGTGTTGCGGGATGGTGCCACGGTGGATTCCGCGTCGGCGCAGGTCACGGTGCGCGACCCCGAACTCACCCCGACCCTCATCGCCCGCCGCTCCCTCTGGCGGTACCTCGACGACGTCACCACCCCACCGGAAACCTGGCGGGAGGCCGACTTCGACGACACCCCGTGGGCCGAGGGTCCGGCGCGCCTGGGGTACGGCGAGGACGGGGAGTTCACGGTCGTGAGCTTCGGCCCCGACCCCGCGCGCAAGCGCGCCGCCACGTGGTTCCGGCGCTCGTTCACCGCGACCGACGTCGGCACGATCACGAACCTGATTTCGCGGCTTCAATGTGATGATGGCGCCGCCGTGTACCTGAACGGGCGTGAGTTGTTCCGGTCCAACCTGCGCACCGGCATCCTCACCCCCACGCTGTATGCCACGTTGGAGATCGACGGGGAGGCCGAACAGGCCTTCACCGAACGCACGGTGAGCCTCGAGTCCCTCCGCGAGGGGCGCAATTGCATTGCCGTCGAGGTTCACCGCTCGGGGAGCATGCTGGCAGCGGATCTGGGTTTTGACTTCGAACTGGTGGCACGCCGCTCGGGTCTCCCGGCCGCGCCCCGCCTCGGGGTGCGGCTCGAAGGGAACCAACTCTTCCTGCGTTGGCCCGCCCGCTACGCCGCATGGCGCGTCGAGACTTCGCCCGACCTCGGGCCGGGAGCGACCTGGACCCCGGCGGAGGGGGTGCCAAGGCTGGTCGACAGCGATCTCGAACAGACCGTGCCACTCTCCGGCGACCGGCATTTCCACCGCGTCGCCGCACCCTGACCGGTGCATCCAGAAAATGCGCCGCCTCGCCGTGTCACCACGGCGACTACGAGACAAGAACCCCGAAAAGCCAAGGAATGCGCCGTGTCACCACGGCGGCTACGAGACAAGAACCCCGAAAAGTCAATGAATGCGCCGTGTCACCACGGCGGCTACGAGACAAGAACCCCGAAAAGCCAAGGAATGCTCCTCGGCGCACTCCAAGGCGCGCCGCCGCTTTGGTACGGTCCACCGCACCGACAACCTGTGGATGCACGGCACCCTGACCCCGCCGGCACCGGAGGTTTGCACCGGCCGGGTCCGCTGCGGTTCACTGCCCGTTCCATGAAGCTTCGCCACGGCCGCCACCTCGCGTACTGCACCAATATCCACCGGGGCGAAACATGGGACGAAACCCATGCCGCACTCCGACGCCACACGCTGTCCGTCCGGGACCGCGTCGCGGGCGGCCAAGCGTTCGCCATCGGTCTCCGACTCTCCGCGCAGGCGGCGCAGGAACTCGCCGATCCCGCCCGCTTGAAGGCCTTTCATGCCTGGCTGGAGCGCGAGCAGTGCTACGTCTTCACGATCAATGGATTCCCCTATGGCCAGTTCCACGGCACGCGGGTCAAGGAGGCGGTCTACCGTCCCGATTGGACCCAACCCGAACGCCTGGCCTACACGAACCTGCTCTTCGACCTGCTCGCCGAACTCGTGCCTGCCGGGATCGAGGGGAGCGTCAGCACGGTCCCGGTTTCCTTCAAGGCTTTCGGCCTGGACGAGCGCGCACTCGCCGCCGCGCGGGCGAACCTCTGGCGCGCCGTCGAGCACATCGAGAAGACCGCCCGGCGGTCCGGGCGCACGCTCCACCTGGGGCTCGAGCCCGAGCCGCTTTGCACCCTGGAAACCACCGCGGAGGCGGTCGTCCTCTTCGAACGGCTCCGCGCCGATCGCCCCGGGGATCTCCGGATCGATGAACACCTCGGCCTCAACTACGACTGCTGCCATCTCGCGGTGGAGTACGAATCGGCAGCCGAGGCCCTGGAACGACTCCACCGGCAGGGGGTGCGATTGAGCAAGATCCACCTCAGCAACGCCCTCCGCGTCAGCCCAACGGCCGCCGCCCGGGCCACGCTCGCGGGATTCGCCGACGACACGTACCTCCACCAGGTCATCCAGCGCGCCCCCGATGGAACCTTGCGGCGCTACCGGGATCTGCCCGACGCCCTGGGAGCCTCCGACCTTCCCGATCCGGCGGCGGACCACGAGTGGCGCATCCACTTCCACCTGCCCCTGCACCACCAACCCTCCGAACTCTTCGCCACC
>JBBQML010000088.1:0-10634 GCA_038328885.1 Verrucomicrobiota bacterium
GGTCTCGTCGGAGGCGTTCTAGCCGCTTTGGGCGGGTAGCCATCCGGGGCTTCTGCGAGGTCACGTTCGAGCCCCTTGCTTCGGGCTTCATTCGCCCACTTGCGAGAGGATGAACTGCTCAATTTCGGTGTCCACGAAGAAGCCCGCCTCCTTGCGCAGGCGGTGGATCTCGCTGCGCAGGTCGGGAAGCAATCCGGTCAGGCGGGCGTGGAGCAACTCTCCCAGCACCCCGGCGACAGCGAGTCCGCTGCGTCGCGCGACCTCACGTCCACGCTTCTCGTCCATGAGCAGCACGTCGGCCTGGATCGCGATCCCCAGGGCGATAGCCTCGGTCTCACCGACATCGAGTGGAAAGGGCAACGGCGGCGGGGATGGGGGGGCCGGTTCCACCGCCAACCAACCCTCCGCCAAGGCGGCTGTGATGCTGGCCTTCGCGGCAGGATGGCTCAACGCCGAGGGTTCCAGTGCGACAGCCTGCGGAATTCGAACGATGCCATACCGCTGGTGCAGGAATTCGAGCCGGCCGATGATGGCCAGGTTGGAAATCGGAGAGGTGTTACTGACGACGCGCATGGGCAATGTCTTCCTGCGCTTCCGTCAGCCCATATTGGCGGGGGATCCCGCGCTCTCCCAGTTGCACACCCAGAGCGTACGGGTCGAGACTCGCCAGGCGTCCGGCCTGGGCAAAGGAGAGCCAGCCGCGCGCATAGTAGCGGCAGGCCAGTTCAATCTGCATGTGCCGCTCCCTCTCCCCCGGCCCAAAAGGCAGACTCGCAAGGGCTTCCTCGTCGAATTCGAGGGTTATGCTCATGAACCGAACTCTGCCTGTCCGCAGGGTGGCGTCAACAGCCCGCGGCGGAGCAACGCTCGCACCCATCGACACGCCAACTTCATCGGACCAGCGGTGGCGAGGTTCCGAGGCGAGCGCGGATGGTCCCAGGACATGCTGGCCACACGGGTCCAGTTGCATGGGTCCTGCATGACACGCGACATCCTCGCGAACCTCGAGGCGCGCCGATCCGTCGCCAAGGACTCCCAGATCCAGGCCCTGGCGGCCGCGTTGAGGGTTGAGGTGGGTTCCCTTTTCCCGGCATTCGATCCTGGGGCGGCGAGAGTCCGAGGCCTCGACCACGAGCCCGCGACGCGTTGCCGGGGCGGTGGCGACTCGGCCGCCGCGGCTGGCCAGTGATCGCCGGCGCCACCCGCAATCTGCTCTGGGAGCGCGGGCTATCCGCTCGCTCGATCCCGCGCTCGAAGGTCTTGGGCACCCGGCCCTGGTCGGGCGGTGGGGCAGTGCGCCGGGGATGAGTGCCGCATCTCGCGGGATCGGGGCCTGGTGTTCAAACCGTTCCGATTCCCGGCCCAGGCCCACGAGTGGAAGATCGTCTCACTGCGGGAATGCACGACACCCGACCAGATGGCGGAATGCGCCACGCCGGACCAGGCAGCCGCGTACTGGCGGGCGAATGTCGCGACAGACCCCATCTACAGCCCCGACTGCGAATGCTTCGCGGTCCTCATCCTCAACACCCGCCGGCGCATCAAGGGTCATCACCTCGTGTCCATCGGGACCCTGGACACCATCCTCGTGCATCCTCGCGAGATTTTCCGGTTGGCCATCATGGTCGGAGCGTCGGCGCTCATCCTCGCGCACAACCACCCGAGCGGGGAATCCAGTCCCTCGGAGGCCGACATCAAGGTCATCCGCGACCTCTTTCGGGCCGGGCAACTCCTCAAGATCGAAGTTCTCGACCACATCATCGTAGGCAGCGGCAACCATTCGAGCCTTCGAAGCATGGGCTACTTTTTCGCCTGAGCCTGGCGGGGCTCTCCGGAAGGCCGGAGAGCCCTACTTGATCTGCTGCGGGATACCCCGCGAGGGGCAGGGCACTCGCCGAAGTGGGGGTCGATCGAGATTGTGTACGCCCTACACAAACGAAGCGCGCCGGCGTGCTACACACGCACCCCCAACCTATGAACCTGGAACGAACCGAATTCCTGAGCTGGAAAACCGCGCCCGCACGCCTCACCGCACACCAGGCAGCCTGGTTCCTCGGATTCGAGCCGCACGAGATCCCCATCCTGGTCGGGGCTGGCGTGCTCAAACCGCTGGGGCACCCATCACGGAACGGGGTGAAGCACTTCGCGACCTCCACCCTCGAGCAGTTGCGCAGGGACGAGAAATGGCTCGCCAAGGCGACCAACGCGGTGCGGGCGCACTGGCGCGGCCAGAATGTGGGCAAACGTGCGGCCGTGGATCGGCGCCGACCCACCGGCCTCGGGACTTACGGGACCGTGGCGTTCGAGGGGGCGTCGGGTGCGCCGGCGGCGACCGGGGTCGGGAACGGCAATACCCGGCGGGAGCCGGAGTGCTCCTCGTAGCTCTCCAGGGAGGGTAGTTTCACCCGAGCCTTGCGGGCGTAGGAGCGGTGGATCGCTTTGCTGTTGTGGCCAAGTGCCTCCTGGGCAAATCGCTCCGGATAACCTGCCTCCTTGGCGCGTTCGGCCCAGGCATAGCGGTACGAATGCAGGCTGACGCTTCTCAGGCCGAGTTGCTGGCAACGGCGGCTGAATTGCTTCGCCCGATGCTTCTCGTGCATCTCCGAAAGTCGAGGGAACAGGGGGCCGGTCGTCGCCAGGCGCCGCAACACCTCGGCGATACCCTCTCCGAAGGAGAGGCAGGCGATGGAACCGGTCTTCAGCCGGGCGTAGGCGATGGTCTGGTCCTTCCAGTTCACATCCTCGGCCTGAAGCCGGGCGAGGTCTGACTGGGAGGCGCCGATATGCCAGAGCAGTTCGTAGTACGCGCGCCACTCGGGGTTCACTTCCCGGGCGATCACCGACTGGTGCTCGGCCCAGGTGATCGCGCGCTTGTCGCGGAACTTCAGCCGCGGCCACCGACTCTTCGGGATCAGCGCCCAGGGCAGCCAACCGACGTCGACCGCAAAGTTGTGCACGCGGCGCAGGAAGACGTTAGTTGAGACCGTGCCTGCCTCGATGACTCGGAACAACTGCTCGGCATGGGTGTCCAGGAGGGGCAGCTCGCGGATGAGGTCGAAGGCCCGGTCGCGGACGGCGTACTGCCAGCGTTCGCGGGTTGCGCCGCTCTTGTTCCGGGCGAGTTCCTCGAACGCCACCCGCCAAGTCCGCTTCGCGACCTCGGGGTCGGACGCGGCGAGGTAGGTCCGGGCGATCTGAAGGTTGAGACGGGGTTGTCGGGCGGACTCATTCCGGGCGTTGACCAGCGTCATGGCGTCCGCCCGATCGCGGGTGCCGAGGCTCTCCTGTTTGCGGGTCTCCGTGTCCTGGACGTAGAAGATGCCGCCGGTCTTGCGGCGGTAGAGGATGAACCGTCTTTTCATGGGCTCGGACGTTTTCTCGTCGGAGCCTGAACGATTCGGCGTGGCCCGTTGTGTATGGGCTACACAATCGGTGGGCAGCGTATCCCACCGTCAGCGAGTCGTTTCCCAGTTTTGGCCGGGTTTTGGGCCGGCCGTGGCCTGGTTACGATTTCACTGGCAATTTCACTGGCACTTGCCCCTCACTATTTCTTTAACTCGCTGGAGCTGTGCGACTTAAGCCTGGAGCTAGTTGTCGGATTTGGCCAATTTGGACCCGTTTCCGGACCTCTTTCTACCCCCTGCGCGGCGTTGCTCAAGAACAACTTGTGAACTCCTCCGCCACTCCTCCGTCATTCCCAGTTAGGCACAGTTTTGGACACACTTGGATCCGTCCGCCTCACCGGTGCCGCATTGACCGTGGTCGGCGAGGGTCGTCTGCCAATTGATCGGGCTGCACGTCAACCGTTGCGGGGTCCGGTCGCCACCGCCGTTTTGACTCGGGATGAACCGAACGCACTGCATGGCACGGGGCCCGGAGCACGGTCCAGCCACCACGCAAACCGTCGTTTGCGGTGGTGCGTGGCATCGTGCTATCCTCGGGTCGTGGTGCTTGAGGCACCAAGAACACGGCGGGTCATCATGGTCGAAATCACCATCCATCTGCCCGACAAACTCGCCGGCACTTTCGGCGAAACGGCGAGCGTTCGTTCGCGGCGCGTTTTGGAGAACACCGCGATTGAGGAGTACCGGGTCGGGCGGATCTCCCAGCGTCAGGTCGGCGAGATCCTCGGCTTGGACTACTGGCAGACCGAGAGCTTCCTCGCGGAACACAAGGTGCCCCTCAACTACGGCCTCGAGGATCTGAAGGCCGACCGCTCGACGCTGGATGACCTTTTGCGCCGCCCGTGAGCGTCGTCGTCTCCGATACATCTCCGCTGCATTACCTGGTCCAACGCGGGGCGGTCGACATCCTGCCGGCGCTTTTTCGGCAGGTTCTGGTTCCTCCGACGGTCTTCTGCGAACTCCAGCACCCGCGGACCCCATCTGTCGTGCGCGCTTGGATCGAGAGCGCTCCGGCTTGGCTCCGGGTCCAGTCCCCGGAGTTTCTGGACGTTTCGATGGACTTGGACGATGGCGAACGCGAGGCCATTTGCCTCGCTCGAGAGCTTCGGGCGGTCGCCATTTTCATCGATGATCGAAAGGGGAGAGTGGCGGCGACGAAAGTTGGACTCCGGGTGACCGGAACAATCGGCCTTCTGGCGGCGGCGGCGGCGCGGGGTCTCATCGATCTTGCCGCGGCTATCGAACGTTTACGGCAGACGAATGCCCGCTTGGATGAGGACCTGCTCCGGGCGGCGCTCGCACGAGCAAACGGGGGCGATCCGAGGCACCCTTGAGGCCGCAGGGCAACCCTCAGTCGCTCGCTGCTCACGGTACGCCGGGAGCGGCGCCGGGAGAGGTTACGCGACGGGGGGAGGAAGCCAGACCGGGAAAGCGGCGAGCCTTTCCCGAAGCTCGTGCAAACGAGCGTCGAGATCGAAATCGTCGGCATCCTTCACCGGATAGTTCCGTGCCCGTTCAAGGACGGCGATGGCTTCCTGGAGATCGCGCGCCGTCCCTTGGCCTTGCCCGTGAGCCAGGGCATCCGCCAGGCCCACGTAGCCATTGGCGCGATCAGGGTGATCGGCGATCAGCCGATCGAACAGGCCGCGACCCCGGTCGATCTGACCGCAACGAAAATGCAGGGTGGCGAGATCGTGAAAGAAATGGAGATCGCTCGATTCCTCGGGAAATGTCGCCAGCATTTCCTCGATGAACCGAATGCCCAGCGGTGCGCAAAGAGGCTCGCGCAAAGCCCCATTGACCGCTTCGAGGCAGAAAACGCGTACCTAATTGAACAGTAACTGCGTTCGCCCTTGGAACACGGTCGCATCCGCCTCCGTCAGGTTTCCGGTCTTGGGCTGAAGCAGGGGTCGAAGGCCTGTCCAAGCCTGCATCCACAGCTCCAACGCGGCGAGGGGTCTCCCCCCCCTCAAGCTGTTGGTACCCGTCGCTCATCCAGTCATCGATCATCTCGAGTGAGGGGCGCGAGGGACAGAATCGTCGCCATAGCTCGCAGGCCGCCAGCCCGACGAAATCATCGGACCAAGCGGCGCTCTCCGATTCGGCCTTGTCCCAGCAGTGGGCGGCGTCCCACGCGGAGACATAGCCAGGGGCGGCACCCACGAAGGCTGGCCTGGAGTACTCGATGCCGCGGCTCAGGAGTCCCTCCTCGATGGCCTCGGTCGAGAGGGCAGCGATTTTCCGCGGAGTCCACCGGTTCGCAAACGACGCCCGGTCGTGGGCGGTCAACCGCACCACGCGATCCGGATCGTCCAGGAGTCTGGCCAACGTATAGGGAGCGACGTGGATTCCGGTGGTGCGTGCCGGATTCGACACCGCGCCAGGGCCGACGCTCTCGAATAGTGGCGATGGATCCTGGTTCCCGTCGATGGCCTTGCCGAGGCAGCACTTCTTGTGCTTCTTCCCGCTGCCACAAGGGCAGGGATCGTTGCGACCGATCTTGGCGGCGAGCTTCCCACCAACTTCCTCGTTGGGGTCCAATCCCTTCGAATCGTCCACTCCCCGGGACGACGACGATGGAAGTACCTGCGGCGCCGCGGCTGCGGAATGCAGGGCTGGTTTGGCGGCACGGGCGTGCTTCATGATTCTGGAAGAGTCCGATTCCAGAACTCCTGACACAGGCTGATCGGTTTTCCCCGATTTGCTGGGGATTTCGTGCGAGCGGGTGCGGCTGGGGTGCGAACGCAAACCTGTCCGCTTTTTCAGAAACGCAGAACCCGATCCGCAAGTTGGCGTGGGTTTCGAGAGCGCGACAAGCGAGAAGGCGGACATTCCGTGGAAGGCTATGTCAGGAGTTCTGGATTCGTCCCGAATGCTGGACAGCAGATTCCGATTCGGTAATTGGGACTGGCAGGCAGCATTACAACCCCTTCGCGAAGAGTTGTTCGATGAGTGATCTCTTCTTCGCGTGCATCTCCCTGATCCGGGCGAGTTGTCGGGCGAACTGGGAATCCATGTTCTGGCGGGTTGCGATTTCTCGCAGATCCGCGAGGAGACGGGCGGCCTCGTCGTAGGTCTTGGCCTGCCTCGCCGAGATCAGTTCTTCGACCTTTTCCCAAGCCTGGGGCTTTCGTGTCGCCAAGGCCTCGAGGTGCTTCTCGCGGGCCAGTGTCGCCTCCCGATCCCGGCGGTCTCTTTCCTCCGCGGCCCGCCGCGCATCTGCTTGCTCCCTCGCTGTCCGTCTCCGTTTCGCCATGGCGAGCAGATCGCCGATCGATCTCGGGGGCGCGGTCGGTTCGGGATCCCTCGCGGCTCTTTCGCGCGCGAAGCGGGTCCGAAGCTCAATGCAGAGGTGGCTTTCGTTTCCTTCCAGGAGGCGTATCAGGAGATCGTCCTTCTCGGTGTCAGGCAACTCGGTAACCCAACGCTCGAGAGCTTTCCGGTTCGGTTCGGACATCTCCAATTCCGGACTCGCCTCGGCGGCCGCCGCCACCAGATCAGGATCGATCTCCAGGAACTCGACGAAATCGATGAGCGCTGGCGACAAAGACTTCAGGCCCGGAGGCACCGGGGGCTCTCGCTCCGCCACCGCTTCGGCGCGTTGCATTCCCCGCAGCCAGGCGAGATAGAGTGCCCGGAGATCGCCGTGTGCCAGCTCCGAACGGATCGGTGCGAGCGATCCGAGGCAACCCTCTCCCCGGACCGAATCGTCCCATCGCTCGTCCTCGTGCGAGCAGAATCGGATGACGAGGCTTTGCCCCCGGGTGACGATCGTCAGGGCATCGTTGTACTTACCCCGCCCACGAGCGTAGGCCCGAGCCTGCTCCTCGGCCAGCAGTCGGGTCGGGAGCCTCAGCATCAGGATGCGCGTCCCCCAGTTCGCGACGTGAACGAAGGCGTCGAAGTACTTCGCCATCCAATCGTCCATGTCGCCTTTGAAGCTGCCAAACGAGTACTCGTTCACGAAGCTGGTCGAGGTGATCCGGGCCCGGCTCGAATGACCGCGAAGGGTCTGCATCTCGTCCCGACTCAGCGGCCGGTCTATCGCCTGGAATTCGTAGTACTGGTATTCGCTCATAACTCGATTTGGGACGGGCCGCCTCCGGGGGCAGCCGCCGTTGCACCTCCGGCGTCGCGGGCTGCTCGGAGATCCACAGGAGCGGGGGGCGGCGACTCGGGTGACGGGGTTGCGTTGGCCCGGACAGGCGCGGGTTTGGGGAGCAGGTAGCGGGTTGACCAAGCGCGCTCCAATCGTGGATCGCCGGACTTGGTGAAGGGAAGCGGCGTGCGCGCACCATTGCCCCACTTGACGCAGGCCGTCCAGCTGGATTTGAGGTTCCCCCGACGAGCACTCGCATGCACCGCTCGGCAGACGGCGTTGATCTGGCTCAGGTTGAGTCGGATCACGCGTTCGAGATGCGGGACCCGCCCGAAGCGCCAGTCTTCCCAGTGCTTCGCTTCCAGCTTGCCCATCTCGCGAAACACTTCGTCGAGTGCGATGTAGCCGATGGCCTTCAGGCGGCGGTCCGCGGCCTCGAGGGCGGCGAGTTCGAGTTCTTGCGGTTCATGGACTGCACCTGCGGGCGAATGATCGGCCCCCAGGATTTCAATCGGCCGCACTGGACGCAATGTTCGTGGCACGGCCATCTGTCAGAGCTCGGGTCTTCCCGGGCCTGAAATGCATGGCTGCGGTGAGCAAGACGAGCGCCATGACGCGGTGGTGCCGCGGGAGCGAGCTGCCCGGGCGCAAGCTCAGCTGCACCTCAGCCGAAGGTCGAACACTCCGTTTGGTGAGCGGACGGGTCGGCTGCTGGAAACCGAGCGGTGGAGCGAGTGTGGGCGAACGCCGGCGCGCCGATGGCGCCGCGATGTTCCGAGTCGCGAACGCCCCCCCCCAAGCGCTGCCTGTCAACGGAGGAGTTCCAGAGCGCTTCCGAGCGGTTCGAGAGTTTTGAAGGAGCTGGAGCCAGTTGACGAATTTGGCCGATTTGGACCCGTTTCCGGGCCCCTTTCTACCCCCTGTGCGGCGTTGCACAAAAACAACTTGTGAACTCCTCCGTCACTCCTCCGTTACTCCCAGTTAGGCACAGTTTTGGACACTTCTCGAGACAGGGAACTCAGGTCCAGCCAATGCACCTACCGCCCCTGACGGTTCGAGATAAATTGGCTTACACTGGCCAGGGCCTCCTCGAAAGCCGGCAGACGCCGGGCGAGGCCTATCTGGATCCCTAGCGTCGCGCAGAATGGCTCGACGACGGGGCGCCACCGCGGATCGCGAAGGATTAGCTTCGCGGGAAGCCTGCCAGCCTTGAGTAGAGCGCCCACGAGCGATGCCCCGGCCGCATAGCCCGCCGATAAAGCACCCGGTTGAATGTCCAGCCCCAGAACCACCCCGTTGCCAGACTGCGCCAAAAGCCCAAGCCGGCCGAAACAAGGGCGCCCCTCCTCGACGAACGACGCCCCTGCCATCAGCAAGGAGTCGAACTCGCAGACGAGTCCCGGCGAGGGCACGATCCGGAGAAGTTGTTCCATCACCTGGCGGTCAGGGGTGTACGCCGCCAGTTGAGGTTCGGCTATCCGCAGGCAGGGGCGCCAGTCGAGGTCCCCAGGGGTCAGGGCTCGCTCCGGCAATTCCACGGCCAAGAACGGAAGTTCCAGGGGAGGGTGCCCATCAAACAGGGATTCTTCTTTCTCGAACAGTCGATAGAAGGCGATCAAACGTGGCAGGTCCGCGAGCATCGCGTCGGCCTCCGTTTGGGTGATGTACCAAGGGTGCCATCCCGGTTGCGTTGAGCGGAATTGCGGCCAGACACATCCTCGTCCCTTGGGCTCAAAGCGCGCGCCCTTCAATACCGCCAAATCGTGTCGGGTGAGCTCGCTCTTGCGGGTGAATTCCAGCTTCAGGCAGTCCATTCCTTCCACCGCGCTCAACTCCTCGGGATCAAAGGGCTCATCGAGAGCCTTCATGATCCACGGGATCCCGGCCCGGCTCGGCGATAGGTCACGGCGGCGAAAACCTCCCCAGCATTCGCCAGGACATGACCGATGCGAAAACCGGGGCCATCAGCGTTGACCAGGCCGACCGGCTCGGTGTCGGCGGCAAATCTCCAGGGCGCCAGGTCAGCCAGTTGGGCCCCGAGCGTGAGCAGTGCTTGCCAGGTGGTTGCATCGACCGGTGGTGGAGGCGCGAGTTTTGGCACGGTATTCAGGGGAGTGGCACGGAACTCTCAGGGAGTACGATCCAGGGCATCGAAACGGGTCCGCAGCTCCTCTTCTTGAGCTACGAACTTCCGTGGCGAAGATCTTACCAGGCGCGAAAGGTTCTCCAGCTTCCAACGGATCGCTGGCAGCTCCAACAAATGGCGGCATTGCATCAAGCCCCAGTTGGGCGATCCCCGTACCAAACTCAGCAGGAACTCCCGGTGGTTCAAGGTCAGCATCGAAAGTAAATCTGCTCGGAGGCGGCGGCGGGCCTCAATCAGCGAGTCCAGGTTGACACGATTGCGGGCCATTCCACTGAATTCGTTTCCGAACGCGGTGGACATGTCCTGATCGCGAGAGAAGAGCACCTCGTGAACCGGGCGATTGTGTCCCGCCAGGTAACATGCGAAACACTCCACAATAGCCGGAGTCAGGCCGCCCGATTCGTAGAGACAATGCACATCGAACAGATCTCGCGGATGTTGGCGGTCGAGTGCGGCGACGAGTTTGCCGCCATAGAGTTCTGGGATGGCTAGTACTCGCGCCTCGACCTCCGTGGTGAATACCCGACGCGTCTCGGCCGACAATCCACGGAGCTGGGCCGGCAGGATGGTGCCGCGGAATACATGATTCACCTCCACCTTTACTTGATGGTGGCCACGACGAACGAAGAGTTTGATCTCGTCGCCTTGCCTGGTGGATGCCATCTCGGCCTCAAGCCCCTCTTGACTCCAGACCTCCTGACATAGGGGTGGTCGCAAATGTCCGCTTTTGGCCCTCAGGACGGCTGCCGGATGGCGTAGCGCAGGCGCAGCTTGGAACCGGGAAAGAGGGTGTTCGCTTGGTTGAGTTGGTCGCAGAGCGACGCGATAGCGCGGGTGCGGTGGGGTGAACTCATGGGTGCCAGGGTGACGCAAAGTTCGCCGGTGGCGGCTTCAAGGTCGGCGGCACTCGCCATGGCAGATTGGATGAGAGTTCGGCCTTCGTCATCACTCCGCCGATAGTGAGGCGCGACGGCGCGTACCAGAT
>JBBQML010000089.1:0-10627 GCA_038328885.1 Verrucomicrobiota bacterium
GCGGGCGCGAACTGGGTGAGTCGTGTGGCCAAAGCCGACAAAACCTGGCTGCCCGGCGCGCCGGTCGTCCTCCGTCACGAACTGCCGCTACCCGCGCAACTCACGCCCGGCCGATACCAGGTGGCGATCGGCTTGTTTGACATCGCGTCTCCGAAACCGCGTCCAGTCGAGTTCGCGCTGCAAACCCTCTTGCGCGACGACATCGGCTACTACCGCGTGGCCAGGGTGACTGTCACCGCGCCCTGAAAGCCAGTCTGAAGAATCAGTGGGGTCCTGTTTTCGAGGAAGGGGCCCATTGAAACCATCGTAACTGTTCAGGTCCCGAGTGTTAATGGTCTTCACCGACATCGGGGGTTCGGACCCGGACGATCTTCAGTCCATGGTCCACTACCAGGTGTATGCGGACTTGTTTGACGCCGAGGGGCTGATTGCGTCACCGCCGCACGCCGGGAGCAAGGAGCATATCCTTGAAGCGCTCGAGGCGCTCCCGGGAGCGGGAGCGGGGTGCATCCATGAGTGCTGGGTGACCGGATACCAAAGCGCCGCCTCGCCGGGCTCCTCGGCGCACTCCAAGGCGCGCCGATCCTCCTGGAGTGCGGCGGGAAGGAACGCGCGCCGCCGCTTTGGTACGGTCCACCGCACCGACAACCTGGGGATGCACGGGCGGGAGCGTGAATCGGGAAATGCCGCTTGCCTCAGGGCGCTTGGTTCTGATAACCATCGCCCCCGTTTTTGATCGAAGAGGATACGACTTATGGCGAGGATTTGCGAATTCACCGGGGCCCGGCCGAGCAAGGGCAGCATCATCTGGCGCAGCGGCAAACCGAAGAAGGAAGGGGGGATCGGTACCCACATCACGGCGATCACCAAGCGCCGCTTCTTTCCCAACTTGCAGCGGGTCAAGGCCTTGCTCCCGAGCGGTGAAGTGCGGTACGTCCGCATCAGCGTGAAGGCGATCAAGAAAGGCCTGCTCGTCAAACCGCCGAAGCGCACTTGGAAGAAGGGGCAGGTCGCGGATTCCAAGCCGGCCTGAGCCGGGCGCTCCTTTGCCAGCTTTCCGCCCAGGGCGTCCGGTCACGGACGCCCTGGGCTTTTTCGCGTCGCCGGGGTGGCCGGGTGCAAGGACGGCGCAAAAGCTCGACTTCTGGAATTGCGGCCGTCGGACGTTTGGTGGCACAATCCTCCGCATGCACACGCCTCCCCCTCCGCCAGAAACAGGCAATTCCTTCCCGTCCCGTCGTGAATTTCTCAAGACCACCAGCGCCGCCGTCGGTGTCTCGGCGCTGGCTGGGGTCAGCCTCCCGCACGTCCATGCCGCGGGTGACAGCACGGTCAGCGTCGCGCTGGTGGGTTGCGGTGGCCGCGGCAGTGGCGCGGCCGTCAACGCGCTGTCCACCAAGGGGGGCCCGATGCGCCTTACCGCGATGGCGGACGTCTACGAAGACAAGCTGAAGGGGAGCTATAATAGCCTGAAGGGCAGCGAAGTCGGCAGCCGGGTCGAGGTCAGTGACGACCGGAAGTTCATCGGTTTTGACGGTTACAAGCACGCCATGGACTGCCTGAAGCCGGGCGACGTGGCGATCTTCACGACGCCCCTGGCGTTTCGGTGGGTGCATTTCGCCTACGCCATCCAGAAGGGTTTGAACGTCTTCATGGAGAAGCCGCTCACCGCGGATGGGCCGACCTCGCGGCGGATGCTGAAGCTCGCGGAGGAGGCGACCGCCAAGAACCTGAAGGTGGGCGTGGGCCTGATGTCCTACCACAGCCGGGCGCTCCAGGAGTTGCACCAGCGGATCCAGGACGGGGAGATCGGCGACATCACGTTCATGCGCGGTTACCGGATGCACGGGCCGGTCGGTTCGGCGTTCTCGCAGAAGTGGCCCGGCAAGCCCAGCGAGCTCATGTGGCAGATCCGCAACTTCCACAGTCTCCTGTGGGCGAGCGGCGGGTGCTTCAGCGACTTCTATATCCACATCGTCGATCACCTCTGCTGGATGAAGAACGCCTGGCCGGTCAAGGCCCAGGCCCTGGGTGGCCGGCATTACCGCCACAACTCCGACGGGGAACTGCTGATCGACCAGAACTTCGACACGTACGCGGTGGAATACACCTTCGCCGACGGCGCCAAGTTCTTCATGGACGGCCGCTGCATCAACGGATGCATTCCGATCTACTCGAGCTACGCGCACGGGACCAAGGGCATGGCGATTGCCTCGCGGGCGGGTGATTGCGGCTTTCCGTCCAGCACGTACCGCGGTCAGAACCCGGATCGGGCCAACCAGATCTGGACCTCGCCCAACAGGCCGGGTGAGCAGGATCCGTACACCAACGAGTGGAATGATCTCATGGACGCGATCCGGAACGACAAGCCGTACAACGAGGTGAAGCGCGGGGTGGAGGCCAGCCTGACGTGTTCGATGGGGCGCATGGCCGCTCACACGGGCCAGGAGATCACGTTCGAGCAGATGCTGAATCACGACCACGAGTACGCACCGGGCGCGGACACGTGGACGGCTGACTCGCCGCCGCCGGTGGCGTCCGACGCGGACGGCAAGTATCCCATCCCGGAGCCTGGCAGGAAGAAGGATCGCGAATACTAGGCGGCGGATTCCCTGGATCCCACGGTTTCATTTCGACCCCGCCGGGCCATGCGCCCGGCGGGGTCCTTCCTTGTGGGGGCCTTGTATCGGCGGCTCTCCCGGCCCAAGCTGCCGCCATGCCGCCTTCCTCCGGGCCCACGTCCGACCGTGTCGCGGGGCTCCCGGAGTTGGTCGGGTCGGAGGCCGAACTTGAGGAGTTGCTGACTCGTCCGAGGCCGGTGTTGGTCCAGGCCATTCGGTCGCTGAAGAGCCCGCTGTTGGTGCTGGGTGCCGGGGGCAAGATGGGTCCCACCTTGGCGGTGCTTGCCCGTCGCGCGGCCGACGCGGCGGGTCATCCGTTGGAGGTGATCGCGGTGAGCCGGTTTCGGGAGGCCGCGACGCGGGCCTGGCTGGAGAACCATGGGGTGCGCACCCTGGGCTTGGACCTCCTCGATCCGCGGGCGTTCGGTGAGCTTCCGGAGGCTGGCCAGGTGGCCTATCTCGTCGGGGTGAAGTTCGGGACGGCGCGGGATCCGGCGCCGACCTGGGCCGTGAACACCCTGGTTCCCGCCCGGGTGATCGAGCGTTTTCCTGCAGCCCCGTTCGTGGCTCTCTCCACGGGGAACGTGTATCCCTTCGCGGACGTGGCGGGCGGCGGAGCGGTCGAGACAGATCCACTGACGCCGCTGGGCGAGTATGCCAATGCGGCGGTGGCGCGGGAGCGCATCTTCGAATGGTGTGCGCGCGCCACCGGTGCCCGCGGTGCCTTCCTGCGGCTTTCCTACGCGGTCGAGCTCCGGTACGGAGTGCTGGTGGACCTCGCCCGCAAGGTGCATGAGGGGGAACCGATCGACCTCGGGAACAGCCACTTCAACTGCGTCTGGCAGGGGGACGCCAACGAGGCGGTGCTGCGGGCTTTCGACCTGGTCTCGCATCCGGCCTCGGCCTGGAACCTTTGCCTGCCCGAGGCCTTCGAAGTGAGGGCGGTCGCGGAGAGGTTCGGAGAGTTGCTGGGTCGGCGGCCGGCGTTCCGGGGAACCCCGACCGGCACGGGGTTGCTGAGCAACGCGGCACGGCTCTGCGCGGCGCTCGGTGAACCGTCGGTGACCCTCGACATCCTGCTGCCGTGGGTTGCCGCCTGGGTGCTGGCCGGGGGCCGCAGCCTGGGCAAGCCGACGCATTTCGAGTCCCGTGATGGACGCTACTGACAACCTGCGAAGCCGGCTTGGGGCGGGGTTGGTGATCCCCGCCTGCCCTCTCGCCTTGAACGCGGCAAGGCGGTTCGATGAGCGGCGCCAGCGTGCGCTCATCCGATACTACCGGGCGGCCGGGGCAGGGGGGTTGGCGGTGGGGGTCCATACCACCCAGTTCGCCATCCGTGAGCCGCGGTTCGGACTGTTCCTGCCCGTGCTTGAGTTGGCCGCGGAGGAACTGAAGCGGCCACCGAGCCTCGAGGGTCCGGTTCCCGTGCGTATCGCCGGCATCTGCGGCCCTACTCGCGCGGCCGTGGCCGAGGCGGAGACGGCCCGTGGGCTGGGCTACGAGGCCGGCCTCCTGAGCCTCGGTGCGTTGCGGGACGCGTCAGACGACGTCCTGTTGGAGCATGTCCGCGCCGTCGCCGAGGTGATTCCGGTGGTGGGTTTCTACCTGCAGCCGGCGGCTGGAGGACGTCCGCTTTCCCAGGCGTTCTGGCGCCGGTTCGTCGAGGTGCCAGCGGTGGTCGCGATCAAGATCGCCCCGTTCGATCGCTACCGGACCCTGGATGTGATTCGTGCGGTGGTGGAAGCGGGTCGGGGGGACATCGCGCTCTACACCGGCAACGACGACAGTATCGTCACCGACCTGCTGACCCCGTTCGCGTTCCGAGTCGGACCCGGGGGCCCACGGGTGGAACGGTGGGTGGTCGGCGGCCTGCTGGGCCACTGGGCGGTTTGGACGCGGGGTGCGGTGGCCTTGCACGCGGAGTGCCGGCGCGTCAGCGCGGCAGCCGATGGGTGCGTGCCGGTCGGCCTGCTCCGCCGCGGGGTGGAGGTCACGGACGCCAACGCAGCGTTCTTCGACGCGGCCAACCGCTTCGTGGGATGCATCGCGGGGCTGCACGAGGTGCTGCGACGCCAGGGGTTGCTGGAGGGGAGCTGGTGCCTGGATCCGGAGGAGGGCCTGAGTTCCGGCCAGCGCGAGGAGATTGACCGGGTTCTCCTGGCGTACCCCCACCTGGCGGACGACGCCTTCGTGCGGGAGCACCTCGACACCTGGCTGTGCTGAGGTGCTGCGCGCGTTGCCGGGCGGGAGGAATAATCAGTCTCGTGCGAACCTGGGCCATTGGCCCGTTGCGTCGAGGGCGAGAGTGACCAGCGGGTCGAGGTTCGCGCGGGCGGAGACCAGCACCAGGTCATCGCCGTCGAGCACGAGGAGGCAGGTGTCGAGCCGGTTGGCCGAGCGGGAGACCTTGGGGATGAAGACCCCGACCAGGTCACTGGCCTCGCGTACCAGGACCAACGGCTCCCAGCCGGCGGTTTCCATGGCGTGCTGGACGCTGCGGAAGACAGCCGCCGAGTCGATCGCAGGGGCTCCGGGGCGCCGGTGGTAGATGCCCACATCGGCGTGGTTGAGGGCACTCAGCGCCGTTCTGGCCTCAGGCTCCAAGGGGGCGAACGCGAGGCCGGCGCGTGCCAGGAACAGCGGCAGCCGGCCGATCCCGAATTCAAACTGGCGTTCCCATTGATCCGGGGCGGCAGCAAAGGCAGCGCGGCGCAGGACCCGGGCCTCTCCCCCCATTCGGAACGACAGCCCCAGGGCGATCACGAACATCACACCGGCCACGCCCCCGGCCAGGAACACGTGGCGCCAGCGGAAGCGGCGCCTCGGACGGAGGTGCGGGCAGGAGGCCGTCGTGGGGGAAGCGAGGGGGAAGGCGGCGGCGGCCGGAGGCCAGAGCGACGAAGAAGTCATGGGCGTGGGGGTGCGGTGGAACTTGGGCGAGCCTGGAGCACGGGCGGTCGCGCCGGTGCCCCAGCACACGGGCCGCGGGGGATCTGGTTCAGGACTTCGAGGCGGCCTTGGCCGCCTTCTTGAGCGGTTCGATGTTCAGGCGTTCGCCGATGAGCGCGAGCTTCTCGGGCTGGATATCGCCGACCACATTGACGAACACCGCCTCCTTGCCGTTCTCGATGACGGTGACGACGACCCCCTCGATGGCTTCGTCCCCGCGGTGTTTGAGGTAGACGCCGACGTCCTGTTTCTTTTCCAGCACGGTGACGACGCGCTCCCAGCCTCTACCTTCGAGCTCGGAGCGAACCAGTTGGAGACGTTCCCCGAGCTCTTTGCGGTTGCCATCGTTGAGGCCGATGACGTTGACCCGGATCGATTTCAGTCCGCGCAACAGGTTGGCGATCTCGGGTTCCTGCTTTTCGGTGAGGCGGGCGGCGAGACTGAGCAGTTGGGCGGAGACGTTGACCTCGATGAACTGACCGCCGTCGGCCGGGGGGGCGAAGCGTCCGAAATCGACGAAGCCGGCCGGTGGCTCGGCGGCGACGAGGGGAAGCGTGAGGCCGGCGGCCATCAGCAGGGCGAGGGTGGTGGAACGGATCAGGGAATTCATAGCTCGAGTGAGGCTCCGAGGTTGGCACGTTGCCTGGTTGGCACTGCCGGCCGTAGTGGTCGGCACGGGCCCAGCACCCGCGGACCCCGCTCCGGGTTGCAGGGGAATGCACCGGGGTGGCCTGCTGGGTCGCGCCCGCGGTGCGGATTGCCTGGGAGCACGCAAAGGAGGTTGCGATGCAACGGAACCCTCCAGCGGGACGGTCCCGTGCTGGAGCCCCGAGCCGACGTCAGGCCCGTCCGGGGCGGCTGTCGCGGCTGAGGAGCCGTTGGACGTCCCGCTCGGAGTCGCGGCGCTTGAGGTCGTCGCGTTTGTCGAACTCCTGCTTACCGCGGCCGACGGCGAGGGAGACCTTCACCCGGTTGTTCTTCCAGTGGAAACTGAGCGGGATGAGCGTGTGGCCCTTCTTGGCGGCGGCCTCGTGGAGCTTCCGGATTTCAGAACGGTGCAGCAGGAGCTTGCGGGCGGCCTTCGGCTGGTGGTTTTGCCGGTTGCCTTGGGCGTACTCGTCGATCTGCGCGTTGTGCAGCCAGACGGCGGTTCCCTGGACCTTGGCGAAGGCATCCGAGATCTGGCTGCGCCCGCCGCGGAGCGCCTTCACCTCCGTGCCGCGGAGCACGATCCCAGCCTCGTAGGTCGCGAGGATCTCGTAGTCACGGCGAGCCTTGGGATTGGTGACGATGATGTCGGACATGAGGGTGGAGGAAGGACGTGGTCCAAACGAAACGCCCCGGGCGTGCCGGGGCGTGCAGGGCGGGGACGAACGAACCCGGGAGGCGATACGGCGGCCCGGGCGCGCGAATCACTCGGGGCCGCCCTGGCCTCGGCGTCGACGCTTGCGGCTGGCCTCGGCGGCGATCTCCTCCAGCGCGGGTTCCCAGTGGATCTTGTCCTCGATGATCTCCACGAGAGCGATATCGGCGGCACCCATTCCACCGGTGTCCATGACGAGGGGGCGACCCATGCCGCCTCCGCCACCGTTCAACTGGCGGACGCGTCGGGACACGAGATTGACCAGGATGTTGGGGTTGCCGAGTTTCTCGAGGGCGGTGCGCATCAATTCAGAATTCAAATTCGGCTCCTGGGTTGAGTGATCCCCGGACGGGGCCGCATAACATAGGCGGCGGCGGCAACCCGGCAATCCCAAACTTGGCGGAAAACCACTTGCCCAGGGGTGGCCGGGCTCCCTACAAGGACGCGCACATGCGCTCCGCCCCCTCCGTGCCGGGTTCCGCTCCCCGGCCGCCGTTCGATCTCGACGCCTTCCTTCGTTCCAGCACCGAGGCGGTCAACGCGGGACTCGACCGATTCCTCCCGCCGGCGAGGGCGCGGCCGTCGACGATCCATCAGGCCATGCGGTACAGTCTTTTCGCCGGGGGGAAGCGGATTCGCCCGGCGCTGGTGGTGGCGGCCGCCGAGGCGTGTGGCGGGGTCCTGGAGGACGCCCTGCCGGCGGCCTGCGCCGTGGAGTGCATCCACACCTATTCGTTGATCCATGACGACCTGCCGGCCATGGACGACGATGATTTCCGGCGCGGCAAGCCGACCAGCCACAAGGTGTACGGCGAGGGGATCGCGATTCTGGCGGGCGACGCCCTGTTGACCGTGGCGTTTGACATCGTGGCGCAGGCCCCGGCGCGGCCGCGGTACCCGGTCGCCCGGCAGGTGCGCGAACTCGCCGAGGCGGCCGGCTCCGGCCAGCTCATCGCCGGCCAGGTGGCGGACTTGGAGGGCGAGGGCAAGCGGCTCACCGAGAATCAGTTGCGCTATATCCATGAGCGCAAGACGTCGGCCCTGCTGCGCGCCTCGGCGCGGTTGGGCGGCATGAGCGCCAACGGCACGCCCCGGCAGTTGGAGGCCCTCAGCGATTTTGGATACCATGTCGGCCTCGCCTTTCAGGTGATCGACGACATCCTCGATCTGACGCAGAGCAGTGAGGCACTGGGCAAGACTGCGGGCAAAGACGTGGTCGCGGAGAAGGCTACATACCCGTCGATCGTGGGTTTGGCGCGCTCCCGAGGGATTGCGGCCAGGCTGACCCGCAAGGCGTTTGATGCGCTGGCGCCGCTGGGGAAGCGGGCCGGGGCCCTGGGGGCGCTGGCGGAGTATCTACTGAAGCGGGATCGTTGACCCGGGAGGCCTGAGGCCTACGAGTACGACTGCCATCGCGAGGCCTGATCGCCGCCGTAGGCGCGTTGGATGCCGCGCAAGCGCGAGGCCGACTGGTTGGTGGTGGCGAGACGCGATTGGAGGCGGCTCCTTCGCTCGCCGAGCACGCCTTGGTTGTGGTGCTCGCGCTGGATGAGGTCGGTGACGATGGGGCGGAATTCGCGCTCGAAACAGGCCTGGGCAGGCTCCGGTCCCCTCTGCTCCGTGTGCCACTGGTCGGAGACGCGCACGATCTGGGCCTGGAGGTTCTGTTTGGAGAGTTGCTGCTCCTCGACCTCCCGCCATTCCTCACGGCCGATGGCGGCACTCTCGATCTCGGTGAGCCGGCGCCATTCGGCGTAAAGGCTGAGCAGCAGGAGGTGGGCGGTGGAGTTCATGGTCTATCCGCAGGCGCAGAGGGAGGGGATTTCGACGGAATCGGTCGCATTGGCGGGCTCGGTTGGGCGCTGACGCACGATCTGCTGCCAGGCGTCCCGCAGCGTGGTCAGGCGCCGGATAGTGTCGCGGATCCCCTCGGGCGACTTCCGCAGGTTGCTCTGCATGAGCTGTTCGTCCATGTAGTGGTACAGGCGTCGGAGGGTGTGGGCGAGTTGGC
The DNA here is from genome assembly GCA_038328885.1 of Verrucomicrobiota bacterium. Classification (GTDB taxonomy): domain Bacteria; phylum Verrucomicrobiota; class Verrucomicrobiia; order Limisphaerales; family CAIMTB01; genus CAIMTB01. The sequence goes on from JBBQML010000089.1 coordinate 8,945, forward strand.
CGCCCGCCTCGAGGTTGAGGGTGACATTCAGCTCGTTGATGATGCCCTGTGCCCGGATGACGTTGTTGCTGATCGTCTCGTTGCTCTCGGCCGGGTCCTCCAAGTCGAAGCCGCTCAGCGACTTCTCGAGAAACTTAACGGCTCCGTCGTACAGCATCAGGACGAGTTGGCCGGGCGACGCGGTCTGCGCGCTGATCTGGCGGTACGCATTCCAGGGGCGGTTGTAGGTCATGGAGGCCAGGGGGGGACGGGTGGATTGAGGGGGTTGGGCGGGACTTGGCAACCTACGATTGGGTGGGTGGCGTCCCCTGGCCGCTGAACTCCTGGGTGAGAAGCCGGGCCAACCGACGCATGGTCTGCTCCGGTGGAAAATCATTCGATCCCACCAGCGCGCGCCCACGTTCCACGGCCTCGGGACGAATGTCAGGCGTGGCCTCCAGAGCACGCCTCAAGGCCTCCGTCCCTGCGAACTCGCCGCCGTCGGTCGCTGCCGTTGCGGTCCGCCGGGCGGGACGCGCCTCGGGGCCGCGGATCAAGAAATGGCTGTTGGTGCGTTCTACTTCCATAATCAAGCAGGTTTCGATGCGTAGCTGCGTTCAATACCTCGGACAGTTCTTGCATCGGCGGAAACGCCGGGGACTTTAGCCGGAACTAGCGATGGGGAAGGGTCCCTATGGCCGCGGCGGCGCTGTACTGGCCGAAGCGGCGGGGTGAGCTGAGGACACCGGTGCTGTCCAACTCCACGGACGGCTGGTTGAGCTGGCCCCGGGCGTAGGCTTGGGCCGCCTTGATGACCTCGACTGAACCCGCGTCGAACACCTCATCCACGGTCCAATGGGTCTGTCCCCCAAGGCAGTCGACCAGGCGCAGGCGCCAGCCGACCGCCAGGGGCGGATAGGCCCTGAAGGCGGAGACGTGGACGAACAACACGCCGTCGCTGCCGGTTTGCTCATGGATCCGGGTGAGGAGACTGGGCGGCAGCGATTCCTCCTCGCGCCACGCCGGTTGACCGGTCCAGGCGCGGAGTTGATCGCGTGAGACGCTGACCAGGTCGAAGGCGCCCTGTTTGCGCAGTTCGGCCAGGAGGATGGGCTCCAGGGCTGACACCTCATCCTGAGCCGATTGGGTCTTCTCCCCGGCGGTCAAAGGCAGTACCGCCACGCGTCGCAGATGGTCGGGGAGCCGGACGGCGCTCTGGTGAAGGTTCGCCGGGCGGTAGGGTTGGGCGAGGGTGCGGCGAACCCCGGCCTGCTCGCTGCAACCGGTGCAGACCAGAAGAACCACGGCCAGCCAGATGATCGAGCCCGGAGCCACTCCTGCAGGTATCGGCATCATTGCCGGCTCACTTGAAGGCGTCCGTCGGGGAAGTCGAGCGGCGAGTTTGGGACTGCCCGCGGCTCCGCCCGGGCCGGCCTACCGGAAGCGGTAGTTCATTCCCAACGCCACGAGGTTCCGGTCGTACTCACGCCCCGAGGCGTGGGGGTCCCGGGTTTCCCCGTCCTCGTACACGTAGGATGCCTCCACGTTGAGTTCCGGAGTGACCGCGAAGTGCGCGAAACCGTTGACCGACAACACCCAGTCGTCGCGTTGTACCGGTTCCAGGAAGGCCGAGTTGTAGGCGCGACCTCCGGCCCCGATGGTCCACCGCGCCCCCAGCTTGTGGCGCCAGGTTACATCCAGGGT
>JBBQML010000090.1:0-10553 GCA_038328885.1 Verrucomicrobiota bacterium
GGTCGGAGGTCGGAGGTCGGAGGTCAGAGGTCGGAGGTCGGAGGTCGGAGGTCAGAGGTCGGAGGTCGGAGGTCGGAGGTCGGAGGTCGGTCAACGGCGGGCGGTGGTGATTCTCGATCCGGTAAGGCGCTTCGGCCAGTCCCCCGCTGACCATCAACAATCCCCAGTCGGCAACGGTCCGCTCAACCCACGACCCATGACCCACGACGCACGACGCACGACGCACGACGCCGTACCGGCTCACCGGCAAGCCTCTGCGAGGTCGATGCTGCGCAGGTCGGGGACGGCCCAGGTGGGGTGGTGTTCCTGGAGGACAGTCAGCGGGCATCCACCGGTGGCCACCGCCAGGCAACGGCCGCCAATCGCCCGCGCACAGGCGATGTCGAGCGGGGTGTCGCCGATGACCAGAACCTCGTCGCCGCACAATTCCCGCTCGAGCCAGGCGCTGCCACGGTCCCGCGCGATGGCGGCAAGCTGGTTGCGGTCCTCATGGTCATCGCTGAACGCCCCGATCTCGAAGTGATCCCAGAGGCGGAAATGGCGGAGCTTGATCTCGGCACCCAGACGGATGTTGCCGGTCAGCAAGCCGAGGAGGGGCGGTTGATCGAGTCCACGTAGCGCGCACAGTGCCTCATCGATGCCAGGCAGGATCCGTCCGGGCTGGGATTCCAGGTGATGGGCGAGCCAGTGGACGTAGTCATCGAGGAAGCGTGCGAACCTTGCCGGTGACGGCGGGAGCCCGACGGTTTGGAAGAACTCACGGATGATCGAGAGATCGGTCCGCCCGGCGAAGCTCAGTCCCGTCGTGCCGTTCGGGTGACCGAAGGTACTGCGGGCGACGGCTGCAAAGGAGCGGATGCCCGCGCCACCCGAGGCGATCAGCGTGCCGTCGATATCGAAGAGGACGAGTCGGACCATGGGGGCTTCAGCGTCTGAGGGTAAGGGGTGCTGGGCTGGGAGTATGCGATCCCGGGTCCGCGTTGGGGAGTGCTAACCCGGGTTCGTCGGCAGTTTGCCGGGATGGAGCCCGAGTGTCTTGCGATTCGGGGACCTGGGCGTCATGGTCGGGCGTCCTTGGGGGATCCTGGGTTCGGGTCGGCGATCCAAGGCCCGCACGCGATGGACGCGGATCTTTGGGGATGAGGTTATGACCACGGCTGCCGTCCGGCATCTGAGCCGCGTCGATCCGGTGTTGCGCACGCTGATCGGCAAGGTCGGTCCGTGTGTGCTGCGCCACGACCCGAAGCGGTCCCCCTTCCAGTCGTTGGTAGGTGCGGTGGCCAACCAGCAACTGAACGGCAAGGCGGCGCAGACCATCCTAAACCGGTTCACCGGGCTCTTTCCGCACCGCGTTTTCCCGCGCCCGGATGATCTGGTGACGATCTCTGATGACCAGATGCGCGCCTGCGGTTTCTCCCGGGCCAAGGTGGCGTCGATACGGGACATCGCTGCCAAGACCCTGGCCGGGGTGGTCCCCAGCCCACGTCGGATCTCTCGCCTCTCGGACGACGAGATCATCACCCGGTTGACCGAGGTGCGAGGGGTGGGCCGCTGGACGGTGGAGATGCTCCTGATGTTTCAGTTGGGGCGCCCGGATGTGCTGCCCGCGGATGACTTCGGCGTCCGCAACGGCTACCGGTTGGCCTTTCGGCTTCCGGAACTGCCCAAACCGAAGGTGGTGCTGGAGCGCGGGGAGCGATGGCGTCCCTACCGGTCGACCGCTGCGTGGTATCTCTGGCGGGCGGTGGACCTGGCGGTGGGCGGTGGGTGGTGAGAGAGGTCACCTGCCACCGGTGCACCGATGCACCGACGCAGCGTCAATCAAAGGCGTGGCCGGCGCAGCAGAGGACGTTCCGCAACTTGTGCCGGACCAGTTCCTTGACGAGCTTGCGGGCGGGGCCGAGGTACTTGCGGGGGTCGAACTCCTTCGGGTTCTCGAAGAGCGCCTTGCGGATTCCAGCGGTCATGGCGAGCCGCAGGTCGGTGTCGATGTTCACCTTGGTGCAACCGGTGCGACGCGCGATCTCGATGTCCGCCTCGGGCACGCCGGCGGTGTCCTCGCCCAAGGCGCCGCCGTACTTGTTGATCTCCTGGGCGAGGTGTTTGGGCACGCTCGAGGCTCCGTGGAGCACCAGCGGGTAGTCACCCAGGCCGGCGTCCATCAGCGCCTTCTTGATCGCGATCAGGCGGTCGATGTCGAGGTGCTGTTCGCCTTTGAACTTGTAGGCGCCATGGCTGTTGCCGATGGCGACGGCGAGGGAGTCCACCCCGGATTCGCGAACGAAGCGGACCGCTTCATCCGGGTGGGTGTAGTGGCCGCCCACGCTGAATCCACCGCCCTCCTCCCCCTCGTCGAACTGGGCGCCCACCAACTCACCGAGTTCACCCTCGACCACGGCGCCACGGCGATGGGCGTAGTCGACGACCTTCCGGCAGATCTCGGCGTTCTTGTCGAAGGGCTCGTGGGAGGCGTCGATCATCACGCTGGTGAATCCTTCGTCGATGCACTCCTTGCAGAGCTCGAAGGTGTCACCGTGGTCGAGGTGGACGGCGATTGGGATGGTGGCGACACTGACGGAGGCCTCGATGAGTTTGCGGAGGTAGACGGGGTTGGCGTAGCTCCGGGCACCGCGCGAAATCTGGAGGATGACCGGAGCCTTCTCCTCCTCGCACGCCTCGATGATGGCCTGAACGAGCTCCATGTTGTTCACGTTGAAGGCACCGATGGCGTACTTGCCCTTGAGGGCCTTCGCGAAGAGCTCTTTCGTCGTCGTAAGTGGCATAATGTCGGCTTCGGGGTTGGGAGACACACGGCCGGGAAGTGACCGTGTAGGGGAAGCTATAGCTGGAAGACGGGGGGCCCGAAACGAGAAAAAGGCGCCCGGGGACCGGCTCAGAAGTCAGAAGTAGCGGACGAACGACTTCTTGCGGAGTCGTTCCAGCCACGCCTTCTGCAGGCGCCCTCGTTCCCCGGTCACCAGGGTGCGCTCGATCTCCTCCCGGACTTCGCCGATCGGGCGGACGTGGGCGTATCGGGCCTCCTCCACGAGCATGATGTAAACCGCCTCGGCTTTGTCGATGGGGTCACTGCGCTTGCCTGGGGGCAGCTTGAAGGCGAGGTCGGCGAGGTCTTCGCGGAGGACCTTACGTTCCACCCAACCCCAGGAACCGCCCTCGCGGGCCTGGGAGCCGTCCGAATAGACGGCGGCCATCTCCGCGAAGTCGGCGCCTTCGTCGAGCTTCGAGAGGATCTCCCCGGCGAGGCGGGTCGCATCGACGGGGTTGCGGTTTTTGTCGAGGACGATCATCCGTAGCCGGATCTGGTCGTTGATGCGGAACTTCGCCTCGTTTTCCTGGTAGTAGCGTTCGATGCGTCCCGGCGAGATCAGGATGTCGCGAGGGACGTTCCGGTTGCGCATCACCGCCTCGATGAACTGCTCGCGGATGTCACGGCGGAAGTTCTCGGACGTCATGCCCTGTTCCTGGAGGGTCTGGGTGAGGATAGTCCGATTGCCGAAGCGCTGCTTGATCTCGGACTGGACGTTGTCCTCGATGATGGAGTCGGGGATGTTGACCTTGAGATCCTCGAACTCCTGCAGGATCAACCGACGTTCCACCAGCCGTTCGGTGCCTTCGCGTTGCGCCTCCAGAACCCGTGTCCTGAAGACCTCGGGTTGGTTGGCGTATTGGGCTCGGAACACCTCGACCGGACGCGCGATGACCCGCTGCACCTGTTCGTACGTGATCACGGATCCGCCAACGAGGGCGGCAATGCCGTTCACCATCTCCGCGGCCGGCGCGGCACGCGAACAGCCCAAGGCGGCGGCGAGAATGAGGGGCAGTTTCAGCTTCATTGCGCTGGGGACCATGGTTTGAAGGGGCGGGGGCGGGGGTCAAGTCAGGCTTCGGCACGGATCTCCCTCCCACGGCGAAGCCCGGAAGGCCAGAAACCAACCCCGCTGGCCAGCACGCAACACCAACCGAAGGCGTCCCCGACCCGCCGGTAGAGGGTGGCTGTCGGGGCGCCGAACGTCAGCGGCAGGAGATCGAAGCCCTCCTCGTAAACATCCCGGCCCCGAGCCAACCGCGTGGAGTGGATGCGTCCCCGGGGGTCCACCCAGCAACTGATCCCGTTGTTGGTGGCCCGGAGCAGCGGGATCCCGTTCTCGATCGCCCGGAAGACGGCGTTGGCGACGTGCTGCCACTGGGCCGAGCTCCGTCCGAACCACGCGTCGTTGGTGATGTTGACCAGGAAGTCCGTGTCCACGGCGGCATGTTCGCGTGCCTGGTGGGGGAAGTTGTCCTCGAAACAGATGAGCACCGACGCGGTGATCCCGAGGGAGGCAAGCCGGAAGGGAACGGGAGCCGGGCCGGCATGGAAGCCGTCGCCGATTGGGGCGAGGCGCTGGAGGAACGGCAACCACCGGGCGAAGGGGATATACTCCCCGAACATCACCAGGCGTCGCTTGCGGTAGGAGTTCACCACCTCCCCTTCCGGGCTCAGCAGAAAGGCCGCGTTGTAGGCCTTGCCGGCCGTCCCAAGGTCGCCTCCGCCGGCCTTCGTCCCCCCCGCCGTCTCCGTCCCTGTCTCCGTCTCCATCTCTGTCTCCGTCCCGGGCGCCGGCTCGAAGTCGTCGGCCCCGAAGATCATCCACGCGTGGGCGGCGCGAATCCGGGCGATCAGCCGGTCGAAATTGTCGCGGCTCAGGCCTCCCGGCAGAGAGGCTTCGGGCCAGATGACGAGGTCGGGGCCGGCGGCCAGGGCCTGCTCGGTCAGGCGCAGCAGGGTATCGAACCGGTTGGTACTGGCATCGGGGTCGAAGATGACGGTCTGCGGGATGCTGGGTTGGATGAGGGCGATCTGGATGCGGCGCGGTTGAGGATTCTCGCCCATGAGTCGCAGGAACCCACCGCCGGTGACGGCCACCAGCATGAGGGCGGGGAAGACCAGCGGGCGTCGCCAGACGCCGGGCCGGTCGGGGTCGCGCAGCAGCAGGACGACGCCAGCGAAGAGCGACACCGAGAACCACACGATGACGAAGGAGACTCCGTACACGCCGGTGTACGCGGCGAGTTGGATGAGCGGCAGCATCCGGTACTGCGAGGCGCCGAGGAGGTTCCAGGGGAAGCCTCCGAAGAGTCGGGCGATGAGCATTTCCCAGGCTACCCAGCCCGCAGCGCAGAGCAGGAACCAGAGGTTCAGCCGCACCCACGGGGTGGTGGTGAGGCGATCGCCGAGTTGACGTAGATCGAAGTCCTCGGCGCCGACCAACCGGAGTCGACGCGCCCCGTGCCAGCAGGCCAGGGCCCAGAGCGGCGGGAAAAGGGCGAGGAAGAAGCTGAGGGCGAACCACCCGGCGAACGCTCCGGCGGGGAAGGGAATGAACCGGAGCCACGAGAGGCTGATGAGGTAGTGCACGGCGCCGGCGAGGTATCCCGCCCGGAATCCGAGACCTCGGGGGACGCCGCCCGTGACCGCGAGAAGCAGTCCGGGCACCGCCCACGCTAGCCCGGCGACACCGGCCGTGGGAAAGGACAAACCCCAGAACACACCGGCCAGGGCGGCGAAGGCGAGTCGGAGCGGGAATGTCCTGAGGAACCTCAAGGGCTGCGAGCTTGCGGCGCCGCGCCCCCGCGGCGCAAGGCGCCGCGGGGCGCGGCGCGTGGGGATTGGGGAGTAGGGAGTGGGGAGCCCGAGGGAGTGCGGAGTGCGGGTCGGGGATTCGGGCTCCCCACTCCCCACTCCCCAATCCACTCCCCACGCCGCCCATCGACCATCGACCGTGCGCGGCACCTCGGTTTTCATGGCTGCCGCGGCGGCTTCCCGGTTTACTCGGGGTCCGATGCAAACGGTTCAACTGGGTCGGAGCACGCTCCTCGGCAGCCGTCTTTCGTTCGGCTGCTGGCGGCTGGCCGGGACCTGGAATCCCGACGAGGTCACCCCCGAGAGCGAAGCGGCGGGGCAGCGGGCGGTGCACGCGGCCATCGACGCCGGATTCACGTTATTCGATCACGCCGACATCTACTGTCTCGGGGTGGCGGAGCGGATCTTCGGCGATGTGCTTCGGTGCACACCCCATCTGCGGGACGGCATGGTCATCGCCACGAAGTGCGGCATCCGACGGGCCGATGATCCACCCGGAGCGCCGGTGCGTTATGATTTTTCCGTGGACCACATTGTCTGGTCCTGCGAGCAATCGCTGCGTCGGTTGGGCATCGAGACGATCGACCTCTATCAGTTGCACCGGCCGGACTACCTGATGAACCCGGTCGAAGTCGCGGAGGCGTTCGAGCGGTTGCGGGCGGCGGGGAAGGTGCGGGAGTTCGGGGTCAGCAACTTTGCGCCGTCCCAGCTCGAGGCCCTGCAGCGGGCGTGTTCGATGCGGTTGCTCGTGAACCAGGTGGAGATCAGCCTGGCGCACCTCGCGCCGTTCTCGGACGGCACCCTCGACCAGTGTCTTGCGGAGGGCGTCACGCCGATGGCTTGGAGTCCGCTGGCGGGGGGAATGTTGGGGCACGGCCACCGGCGCGTGTTGCCCTCGCAGGAGGCGTACCGGACCGAGGGGATCAAGGCGGCGCTCGACGACGTGGCCGGGGAACGGGGCGTGAGCCGCACGGTGGTGGCGCTGGCCTGGCTCCTGCGGCATCCTTCGGGGATCGTACCCATCGTGGGTTCGACCGATCCGGCCCGCATCCGCGAGGCGGCCAAGGCGGTGGACTTCAAGCTTTCGCGGGAGGACTGGTACCGCCTCTTTACGGTGGCACGGGGCGAGCCATTGCCATGAGTGCCCCGGTCGTGTTCACCCCCGGTTCCCCGGCTGCTGACGGCTGGCGCATGCCGGCCGAGTGGGCGACCCACCACGCCACCTGGCTGACCTGGCCGCGTCCGGAGGGCATCAGCTTCCCCGACAAGTACGATCCCATCCCCGGGGTCTACGCGTCGCTGATCCGGGAGTTGGTGGCGGTCGAGGAGGTGAACATCAACGTCTGGCACGCCGACATGGAGGCCTGGGTGCGGGGCCTGCTCCACGGGCACGGGTGTTCGCTGGAGCGTGTGCGGTTCCACCACTTTCCAGCCTATGAGCCCTGGTGCCGCGATCACGGTCCGACCTTCCTCGCCCGCGAGGCCGGGGGCGGTCGGCGGGAGCGCGCGGTGGTGGATTGGGGCTACAACGCCTGGGGGAACAAGTACCCGCCCTGCGACCTCGACGATGCGGTGCCCCAGCGTGTCGCCGAACTGCGCGGGTTGCCCTTGTTCTCGCCGGGGATCGTGATGGAGGGCGGGTCGCTCGACGTGAACGGCGCCGGCACGGTGCTCACCACGGAGAGTTGCCTCTTGAACCCCAATCGCAACCCGCACCTCGACCGGTCGCAGATCGAGCAGTACCTCCGCGATTACCTCGGGGTCACGAAGGTTCTCTGGCTCGGCGACGGGATCGCCGGTGACGATACCGACGGGCACGTGGATGACCTCACGCGGTTCGCAAGTTCCACGACGGTGGTGACCGTGGTGGAGGACGATCCCGCCGATGAGAACTATGGGCCGCTGCGCGAGAACCTGCGGCGTTTGGGCACGATGACCGACGAGCAGGGGCGGCCGTTGCGGGTGGTCGAGTTGCCGATGCCGGGGCGGATGGAGCACGGTGGGCAGCGCCTGCCGGCGAGTTATGCCAATTTCTACATCGCCAACGGCCTCGTGCTTCTGCCCACCTACCGGCACGCGAATGACGCCCGGGCCCGGGAGATCCTGCAGCGGGAGTTCCCGGACCGACGCGTGGTGGGACTCGACTCCGTCGACCTCATCTGGGGGTTCGGGTCGTTCCATTGCATCTCCCAGCAGGAACCGGGGGAATGACGCGGAGGCGGTTCCGATGCGACGGGACCCTCCAGGAATCCGATGGCTGAGTCCCCCCTGAGACCCACGTCCGCGGCGCACCCGCCATGTCCTCCGCTTCCCTGATCCTGGGCCTCATGTCCGGCACCAGCCTGGACGGCGTGGACGGCGTGGTGACGGGGTTCGCCGGGGATGAAGTGCCGCGCTTTGTACGCTGGTGGTCGCGGCGGTATCCGCCGTCGTTGCGGTCGCGGCTGCTTGCGGTGGCGGCGGGGGAGGCGACCTCCTGGGAGTGCGGTCAGTTGCATCACGACCTGGGACGGTTCTACGCCACGGCGGCGCGGCGGGAGTCCCGGCCGGGTGAAGACCTCACCGCGGTGGGCTTGCACGGACAGAGCGTGTTTCATCGACCCCATCGGTCTGAGCCCGCCTCCTGGCAACTGGGGGAGCCCGCCTATCTCGCCGAGGCGTTGCGGGTGCCGGTGGTGGCCAACTTCCGCGCGGCCGACCTGGCGGCGGGAGGGCAGGGGGCGCCCCTGGCGACCCTGTTCCATGTGCGGGTCTTCGCCGAACGCGGGCGGCACGTGTGTGTGAACAACCTCGGAGGCATCAGCAACGTGACCTCGATCGACTGGCGGCGGGGTGGCGAGCCGCGCGTCCTCTCGTTCGACACCGGGCCGGCGAACATCCTGCTGGACGGGGCGATGGCGCGGCTTTCGGGAGGGCGACGATGGATGGATCGCGGCGGTCGTCTGGCCGCCCGTGGGAGGTGCGAGGAGGGCCTGTTGTCGGGGTGGTTGCGTCACCCATTCTTTTCGCGGGTACCGCCCAAGAGCACCGGTCGCGAGGCGTTCGGGGCGGCGTTGCTGGGCGAGATGTGGAGGCAGATGGACGCGGCGGGACTAGCGGCGGCGGACCGGTTGGCGACGCTGGCCGAATTGACGGCGCGTTCACTGGCCCTCAACTACGGCGCGCATCTCCCCTCACGGCCCGATCTGGTGGTGCTGTGCGGAGGCGGGGCGCGCAACCCGGATTTGTGCGCCCGGGTCGGCCGGGCATTGGGTATCGACGCGGCGGCCGATCGGGCGGGGGAGCGAGTGATCACGTGCGCAGGGTTCGGTTGGCCTCCGGAGGCGGTGGAGGGAGGGGCGTTCGCGTTGCTCGCCCATGAGCGTTTGGCAGCACGACCGGGCAATCTGCCGGAAACCACCGGGGCGTGCCGCGCGGTGTGTTGTGGACAGGTGGTTTTTGCGGGATAGGACCTCAGTCAGGGAAGGCGAATTCGTTGAGGTTGAGAAGCGGTGGCCTGCTCCTCGAGGTCCTGTGATCGGGGCAGCGGCAGCACGACAGCGTCATGCCAGAGCCGGGCCTGATGCTCGCCGTACGCCGGCGAGGCCAGCGCTCCGCCGACCCACGATGGACGACGATCTCCCCACTCCCCCCACCCAACCCCCAACGCCGCAGGACCGCGGCCCGCAGGCACCAAACCGCCCCGGGTGAGTTGACGGCGGAACGGGGTGGGGGGATGACGGGCGGCATGAATCCCTCTTCAGGCCCTGGGCGAGGTGTGAGTCGGCGCGCGTTCCTGTGCGCGGGAGTGGCTGGCGCGGCCACGGTCCAGATCCTCGGCTCCCGGGTGTTGGGTGCGGCGGGGCGGCCCGGGGCCAACAGCCGGATGGTCGTGGCGCACATCGGGGTGGGCGGCATGGGCATGACGCACGTGAACAACATGCTGCGCTTCCAGCAGGAAGATAAGGTGCGGATTGCGGCGGTCTGCGACGCCGACGAGAACCGACTCCAGGCAGCCTTCGACAACGTGGGTGGAGCCGCCAAGGTGAAGGCCTACCGCGACTACCGGTACATTCTCGAGCGGAAGGATGTCGACGCGGTGCTGATCGCCACGCCGGACCACTGGCATGCGGTCCAGACGGTGCACGCCTGTGAGACCGGAAAGCACGTGTACGTGGAGAAGCCGGCATCGGTCACCGTGGTGGAGGGGCGGGCGATGGTGCGGGCGGCGCGGACCAACCGCGTGTCTGTGCAGGTGGGAGCCCAGGCCCGGACCGCGAAGGGGGCGTGGCAAACCTGCCGCGCGATCCGCAACGGGATCGTGGGGCCCGTGCGCAAGGTGTCCTGCTGGCATTACGCGAACCCGGTCGATGACCAACCGGTGCCGGACAGTGCTCCGCCCGAGGGACTCGATTGGGATCTTTGGTTGGGTCCGTTGCCCTGGCGCCCCTACAACCGCCGCTACCAACCGGCGAACTTCCGCTGGCTGCTGGAGTCCGGTGGTGGCCAGATCCGCGACCGTGGTGCCCATCAATTCAGCACGATCCTCTGGTGCATGAACGCCGACCATCAGACCTCGTTCACCGTGGAGGCCACGGGGCGGGCTCCGGCGAAGGGGCTGTGGGATTGCCCCATCGACATGGATGTGCGGTACGAGTTCAAGAATCCCGCCTGGACGCTCGAGTGGGGGCAGCCGGGGAACAAGGTGGGCCAGACGGAGTTCGGGAACGTCTTCTGGGGCGATTCGGGGCGTCTGGTCCTGGAGTGGGAAGGTGGTTACCGGCCAGCAAACCCGGAGGCCATCGCGTTCAAGCTGCCTCCTGGCGGCGTGGAGGTGGAGCGCACGGACGAGTACGAGGACTTCAATATGAACCACAAGGCCGACTGGTTCCGGTCCATCCGCGAAGGGCATCTCCGGCCGGCGGTGGAC
>JBBQML010000091.1:0-10509 GCA_038328885.1 Verrucomicrobiota bacterium
CCGCCGAGAGCAACTGCCTTGAGGAGGGATGGCCGGACATGCCCTCTCCTGGAGGAGCGGCGCGCCTTGGAGTGCGCCGAGGAGCCCGGCGAGGCGGCGCTTTGTTATCCGGTCACCCACAACTCATGGATGCACCCGCCCGTCCATGGGAAGTGTCTGCGGTGTTGACGCCGATCACGGTGCCGTACCAAACATGCGCAGGATTCTCCACCGGGTCACGGCGACCTCCCGCCGTGTTCCTTCGAGGGGGTGGGGGCTCGCCGGTGGGTTGTCAGCAACGCATGTATGGATCGACAGTACCTCGCGCGATGGAGTCTCGAGCTGGGTGACGACGAGTTCGCCATGGCGCTGGCTGCCTTGGGGGCGCTCGTGGCCGCCGGTTCGGCCCCGGCCGTCGGCACGGCCGAGGCGTCCGTTCGCAAGAGTGTCAAGGACCTCCCCAGGCGGGATCTCACCGAAGGCGCCATCGCGCGGCTGATCCGCCTGGATTTCCTGGGGGCCGGCGTTCTGCCTTGGCGTGCTCCCGCTCCTCCCACGGGTCCGGAGGAGGGCCTCCGGGAGTGGCCTGCACCGCGGGACTTGGTTCTGGCTTGGCGGCGTTTTCTGGAGGAGCGGACCCCGCGGGATGTCGCGCAGTCTCGGGGACCCCGCCTCGCCGTCCAGGTCGACACGCTGGCGGCTTGGCGGACAATGGCGTTCGCCCGGGTGTTGGATCATCCCGCCGTCGGTGCCTGCAACGCGCATCTCACGGACCTGTTCACCTCCGATGGCCGGACGGACTGGTGTTGGCCATTCTCCGTCGCCGCCCTGCCGGGGGATCCGGTTTGCCCGTCCTTCGGGTCCCGGCAACGGGGGTTTCCGGAACCCTGGCCATTCCGGTTCGTCACCGCCGGTCGGGAGGAGCCCAGGGTCGAGGTACTGGTGATTGGCGCCCCGGCGCGGGAGGCCCTGATGCGGGTGCTCTCCTGCGGACTGCCACTGCGATGCTGCCTTGTGGTGGTGGCCGGTTTGGGGGCCGATTCCGAGCGCTCGGCGGAGCCCCTGCTGCGGGCGCTGGTCTCCTGCCTTTCGGCCGAAGGCCTCGCGGTGGTGGAACCGTGCTCCGATCCCGCTGAATTCGCCAACCGACTGGATCGCTTCGCGCACGAGTTGACCCACAACCAGCCGTTGGACGTGGCGCTGGGCGAGGCCTTTCCCCAGGGGCGCCTGCTGCTGCTCAACCACGATCTCCTCGCGCTCAGCCGCCTGGGCAGCGCGGTGGTCGATCTGGCGCGGCGCCTCCACCAGCTACCGCCCGGATCGCAGGTCACCCTGTCCGAGAGGTCCTTTGTACGGTTGCAGGCACGTGGCCGGAGAGTGCGGAGCGCAGGCCCAACCTCGTCCCCCCGGAGCCGGTCGGCGCCGGCGCGCGGGAGGAAGGACTCCGCACCACCGGTTCCGATGCTGGTCGCCTCATCGGAAGCCTTGGCTCGGGCGCTTGGCGCTTCCCAGGGGGCCTATCACTTCGTCAGCGAGGGCCATGAGGCTTCGGCGTTGTCGGAGTTGTCACGCAGCGTGCACCGGCAGGAAGGGGAGGCCGCCCGTTCGAAGCCGGTTCCCCGGTATTTGCAGCAGCGGAGTTATCGGAAAGCGGGTGGTGGGCTGCTGGAGGACAACGCCGGCTACGTCCTTGCCGAACCGGTGATGGTGGAGTTGTGCATCGGTCCGACGGTGGCTGGGAGGGTGACGGCGCCCACGGCCTTTCCGGAGGACAAACTGCCCAAGGACCGGAAGACAAACCGTCTTCAGTTGGTGTTTCACGAGCCGCGGCAGTTCGACCGACCCATGCTCGCGGAGATCGACCTGCCCCAGGAGGGGGAGAGCACCCGGGCGGAGTTTGTCTTCACGCCCAGGGAGCCAGGGGAGTTCGTGGCGCGCATCACCGTGCTTCATCGCGGGCGGGTGCTCCAGACCATGCTGCTCTGCGCCACGGTGGTGGCCGATCGCGCGGCCCTGTCCGGGGTGCGCACCGGGATCAGCCTCCACGACGAGGTCCAGGTTCGACACGATTGGTCCGATCTGGGTGCTCGTCGGCGGTTCGACCTCGCCTTGGTCCTCAACCATTCGGCTGCGGGCCAGCCGCTGCTGACCGGAGTGAGCGGGCAGCAGGCCTGGGCCACGGATCTCACGGGTATCGAGCAGCCGGTGCGACGGCTCAACGACCTGATTTCCCAGGTGGCACACAGTGCGGCGGACTACTTGGACGGGCTCGATCAGGGCGAGAATCCGAAGCTGCTCGTCCAACTCGCCCGGGTGGGATCGAGCCTCTACACGAAGCTGTATCGCGATCAGCTCAAGCCGCTGTCGTCCGAAGGGTTCGATGTCGGCAGCGAAGCCGTGACGCACATCCAGGTGGTGAGCACCCGGCCCGATGCGGTGGTTCCCCTGGAGTTCCTCTACGACTTCAATGCCCCGGATCCGGGCAGCCCGGTGTGTCCCCAGCACCGGGAGGCCTTGACCGCCGGGCGATGCCCGGAGAACTGCGCGCGACGGAGCCGGCCCCGGGGCTATGTCTGTCCGATGGGATTCTGGGGCCTCAAGAAAGTGATCGAGCGTCACATGTACGACGCCAGGAAAGCGGGGCCTGGGGGGGCGATCCTCGGGATCCAGGCGGAGCCTGCGGAGGGTCGCAACCGTCTGGCCCTGCAGGCGGGCATGGTGGTCGGCTACAGCAAGGAGGTCCGCCCGAAGGTCATGACCCCGATGGTCCGCCAGTTCGCCAAGCAGTTGGGGTTTGAGGTTCCTCTGGCCCGCGACTGGGAGCAGTGGCTGGAGATCGTGAAGGAGCGACGACCAGGCCTGCTGCTCGCCTTTCCCCACAACGAGGGCAGGGAAGAGGACGTCCGCCTCGAAATCGGAGGTGCGCATCTCTACACGCTCGACCTGCCCCCCGAGTACGTCCGCCCGCCGGACGGACCTCAGCCCCTGGTGGTCCTGCTGGGTTGCGACGTAGCCAGCACAGCGCAGGATTTCGCCAGCCACGTGTGCCACTTCCGTCTCGCCGGTGCCGCCGTGGTGGTGTCCACCATCGCCACCGTCTTCGGGGAGCACGCGGTGCAAGTGGGGCGGATCATCGTCACGCGTCTGCTCGCCTCCGGGGATGCCCCCGTCCTGCGTCTGGGCGAGGTCCTGCGCGACGCGAAACGCGCGGCCCTGCTCCAGAGCGTCCCCATGGCGCTGTGCGTCGTGGCATTCGGCGATGCGGATTGGCGGCTCTAAACCATCCACCAGGCGACCCCATGAGCGGAGAATTCATGCGGATCGAGATGATGGCGGCCCGGCACGGCGACTGTCTGCTGGTGCAGTACGGCAACCGGCGGCGGACCAGGCGAGTCCTGATCGATGGCGGGCCCATCGGTGCCTACGACGCGTTGCAGGCGCGGATCGATGCCTTGCCCGACGGGGACCGCCGCTTGGAACTGGTGGTGCTCACGCACGTCGACGGCGACCACATCGAGGGCCTGGTCAGGCTCCTGGCGACGCCGAAGCCCTGGCCCTTCGTGGTCAAGGACGTGTGGTTCAACGGGTGGCGCCATCTCGACCCCTCGCACGGCCTCCTGGGAGCCCGGCAGGGTGAGTTCTTCAGCGCCCTGCTGTCACGGCGCCTGGAGCCCGAGGCTTGGAACGGCGCGTTCCAGGGCCGGGCTATCGTGGTCCGTGACGACCAACCCCTGCCGCAGTGCACCCTCGCGGACGGCCTGGTCCTCACGCTCCTTTCGCCGACCCCGGCCAAGCTTGAGACAATGCGGAAGGCGTGGAAGAAGGAACTCGGGGGCTCGATCGAGCCAGGGGACCTCGACGCGGCGTGGGAATTGCTGGGGAAGCAGAAGCGGTTCCTGCCCGGTCAGGGGTTGCTGGGCAGCACGCCGGAGTTGGACCGGTTGCTGGCGAAGCAATCGCGACCGGATACCGCCGCCGCCAATGGCGCCAGCATTGCCCTCTTGGCCGAGTTCGGCCGGAAGAGTTGCCTGCTGTTGGCCGACGCCCAACCCGACGCGGTCACCAGCTCACTGAGGCGACTCCTGAAGCATCGCGGCCTCGAGCGGCTCCGGGTGGACGCGTGCAAGGTCTCCCACCACGGCAGCAAGGGGAACACGAACGACGAACTCATGTCGCTGATCGAGAGTCCGCGGTTCCTCTTCAGCACCAATGGCGCTCAATTTGGGCATCCCGATCGGGAGGCGGTCCAGAGGGTCATCGCGCGTTCCCTCGTGAAGCGCCCGAAGCTCTACTTCAACTACCTCACCGATCAGAACCGGGAGTGGCAGTCCACGGAGTTGCAGCGCCAACTCGACTACCGCGCCTTCTACAACCCCACCGACGGCGCGCCGTTCGTCGTCAAACTCTGAGCGCCCTGGGTCATCGAACGCCGGCCTGCCGGGCCATTGCTGGGGAGGCGAGCTTCAGGGCCTCGCGGGCGCCTGGACCGAGCTTGACCTGGGGTGCTGGAGGGTCTCCCTCAAGTCTCAGGGGGTGCTCCCGACGTTGGCATCCTGACCGACCTCGATCCCGCGCGCGCCAGGGGGGATGCGAGCCGTGACGAGGCGGCCGCCGGGCCAGCGCACGTGGACGGCATCGGGCAGACTGCCTGCCGGCAGGGTCATGACCTGAATCGCGCTGTTCTGCGACCAGTAGCCGCTGCCGGCCTGTACCTCGCGCACGGGTCCCAGGACGCTCCCAGCCCCCAGACGGATCTGGGCGCCGATGCCGTCCGGATTCCCTGCGGGCCCGAGGAGGCGGATGCGCAGACCCGCACGCCCACCCACATTGCGGAATAGGCGGGTGGCGTCGGCGTTTTGCGTGACAGCGAGGTCAACCCGTCCGTCGGCATCGAAATCGCCGAGCGCGCACCCACGCTGGTCGCCATGGACGCGGATACCGCTGCGAGCCGCGTGGATCGGCGACAACCCTCCCCGGCCGTCGCCTTCGACGCATAGCCCAAGGCCGGCGGCACAGCGGACCTCGCTCGGGGCGACGGCGGAGAAATTCTGGGCGAGGAACAAATCCTCCGTGCCGTCCCCGTTGAGGTCGCCGATGCAGATGCCGAAGGCCGGGGCGAGTTGGGCTTCGCGGGGCAGGGGGGCCCCGACAAACCCTGCGGGGCCGGGGCGGAAGATCATCGAGTCGAGGGTATTCACCTCGAGTACCCGGGTCTTCGCCAGGGCCGATCCGTAGATCTCCGCCACGCTCCAGTGCGCGTACGTGGTGTAGTCGGGGACCCGCTCGTGGAGGAATGGCAGGGCGGCACGGGCCCAGTTGAGGGTCTGCTCCGGGACCTCCTGGCCCAGGACCGGATCGAACCGGGTCTCGATGAGGTCGACGGTCCCGTTGTCATCGAGATCACCGTAGTGAAGCCGCCGGGGCCGAGCGGAGTTGGCGCGATACGCGCTGTTGCGTCCCCAGTTCGAGGCGACGATCTCCAGGCGCCCATCGCCATCAAAGTCACCGGTCGCCACGCCCGCCCACCAGCCAACCAGCCCGCCGAAACCCCACGCTTCGGTCTTCTCGCGGTACTCGCCGTCCTCGCGACGAAACACCCGGATGGGGGACCAATCCGGCGCCAGGATCAGTTCGGGGAAGCCATCAGCGTCGAGATCGGAGAACACCGCACCGCTCACCAGGCCAAGCCTCTCCCAGCGCTGGACGGGGACAAAGCGCCCGGCGTCATTGCGGAAGAGCACGGAATCCACCGGTTCGGGGTAGCGGCCGGGCAGGGCACGGCCCCCGACGAAGAGGTCGAGGTCACCGTCCGCGTCGATGTCGGCGAGGGCGAGCGGCCCGCAGGCGAAGCGGTAGCCGGGCAGGCTGTCCCCGGCGACCCGGCGCTGCAGATCATAGACCCGGATCAGACCGCCGTTGGTGGAGCCGTCCTCATAGTTTGAGGACCCGGCGAGGAACGCATTCCCGACGCCGAGGACGGTTGTCTGGTCCCGGCTTAGCACGCGGTTGAATGGTGCATTGGTGGCGCGAGAAAGGCCCATCCCCTTGGGATCGGTCCCCCTGTGATTGAGCAGGACGATGGGCAAGCCGTCCCGGCCATTCCCCACGATCAGGTCGTCCCATCCGTCGCGGTCGAGATCGTGCCACGCCACACCCGGGCCGAGTCGATCCAGATGGCGGGTCAGGAGCGGCTGCCGCGCGGATTCGTCGAAGGGCGGGTCGGTGTGAATCGCCTCCGGCCCGAGGTCGACCTCGGTGAAGAGAACCGCCGACGGGGCGGTGGCTGGACGCGGAGGCGGAACGGCGTGGCGCTCGTCGATTTCGTACAGGGTGTTGGCTTCGGCGGCGGCCACCACGCTCCTGCGACCGCTGCGCCAGGTCACCTCGATCCCGAGTCGGTTGGAGGTGCGGCCGGCCGCGAACGCACGCTGGGCTTGGTCACCGGAGAGGTAGCGACCTCCGCTGATCATTTCCTGACTCTGCCCGACGGGCCCTCCATGGACCGCGATCCGGGCGCCGATACCGGCGGCATTGAGGTCATTTCCCCTGAGCCGCACCGCGACGCGGGGGGCCGAGGTCTCGTTGCGATAGAGCCCGGGCCCGGCGAGGAGGTTGTTGACCACCAGGTCCAGATCCCCGTCGTTGTCGAGGTCCGCCAGCGCCAGGCCCTGGGAGATTCCCGGGGTGTCGAAGCCCCAGGCGGCCCCGGTTTCCTCGAAGGTCCAATCGCCGCGATTCCGGTAGGCGAGGTTGGGGGTCTCGAGTGTCGGGAATTTGCCAATCCACTCCAGGATCTCCTTCTGGGTGAGGCTACGCCCCGCGCGGAACGCCTCCATGCGTTCGGTGGAGTCCACGTTCTGGAAATCCCGCAGCACCCCGTTGCCAACGAGGACGTCCTCGTACCCGTCGAGGTCGACATCGAGGAAGGTCGCCTGCCAGGACCAGTCCGAGGCTTCGAGTCCCGCGAAGTAGGCGATCTCGGCGAAGCTCCCGTCGCCGCGGTTGAGTTGGAGACAATTGCGGCTGACCTGAAGACGGTCGTAGGTCAGCCCGACCGGGGGGCGCATCGCCAAGCGCTCCCCCAATTGCACGTGCCGCTTGCGGTGGTCCGGGCTCAACATGTCGATGACGAGGAGGTCCACGTCGCCGTCGCGGTCGATATCCGCGCAATCAACCCCCATCGAGGAGTTCGAGGTGGTGGGCATGGCGTCGCGGGGGAGGGCGCGGAAGCGCCCGGTGCCGTCGTTGATCCAGATACGGTCGGGGGTAAAGAAGTCGTTGCAGACGTAGAGGTCCGGAGCGCCATCGCCGTTGAGGTCATGGAACCGGGCGCTGAGACCCCAGTCGCGGGGCGGCTCCTTCAGCGGTTGGCCGTCCTCCTCCAGGAACGCGCCTTCGGTGAAGGGAACGGGAATGAAGACTCCGTGCCCGTCGTTCAGGTAAAGGGCATCCGGGAGGCCCCGTTCGAGGACGTGGCCCAGGGGCGACACTTCAAACCGGTTGGTCCATCGCGGTGTGGTGACGGGTTGGCCGTTCACCTGGACCACGACCGGCCAGCCCTTGACCACTTGCAGGCGGAAGGTGGTGGCGGGCAGGTCGGCGATGGTGTCAGCGCGATAATGGGCCACGTAGAGGTCGAGGTCCCCATCGCCGTCCACATCCGCCAGCGCCATGGAGGTGCCTCCTGCCGTCGGGAGCAGTCCGGAACTGGCGGTTACTTCCCGGAAGCGGCCATGGCCGTCATTCTCGAAAAGGCGGATGCCGCGGCCGAGGGCGGTGACGAGCAGGTCCAGGTCGCGGTCCTGGTCGACATCGGCGAACACGGCTCCGGTGGAGTCCTGAGCTGCGCATTCGACCCCCGATTCGCGGGTGACGTCTTTGAACTGCCAGTTGCCCAGGTTCCGGTAGAGGGCGTTCGAGGCGTCGAGTCCGCAGAAATAGACGTCGCACCAGCCATCGCCATCGACGTCACCGGCCGCCACGCCGGAGCCGTTGAGGAGGGTTCGATTGAGGATCGAGCGGTCACGAGAGAGCTGGTTGGTGAACCCGATGCCGTGCGCGCGTGCGTCAAGGCGCCGGAATCCGGCGGCGGCGGCGGTGGGGACGGTGAGCGGGAGGCTTCGGAAGCCCGGGCGCGATTGCCATTCAGCCGAGGGGGCTGCGGGGGTGGGCAACAGGGCGAGGAACAGGACGAGCAGGAGACCGTTGCTCATGTCAGCGGGCGAAAAGAAAAAGGCCGGACCGAGGTTACCCCCGGTCCGGCCGTTGGAATGCGACGGGGGTTTATTGGCGAACCCTGCCGTTCCAATGCGCGCCCGTCACCGTGAACGTGTGGGGGCTGGTGGCTCCGGTGTCGTCCACCCAGGGACCCGTCACGGCCGTGGCGGTTTGGAGCGTGCCTCCGCCGGTCCACCCGACCGTGAGCGAGCCGTTGGCGTTGCGGACGATGCCCGTGATCTCCGGCCCCGCTCCCGTGGCGGGAACCAGGATGACGTAGTCGATATCCCCGCTGCCGAGGTTGAAGCGAACGGTCTGAACACCGCCCATGGGAACGACCGCGATGGCGCCGGCGCTGTTCTTCATCGGGACCAGTTCGTTGCGACCCCAGCCACCGGAACCGGGGGCGTTGAAGCTGCCGAGCGGTTGCGTGGTCTGGTCAGGCTTGGTCGGATCCGAGGTGACCAGGTCGAGCGAGCCGATCAACTGGCTCGCGGCGCGGCCGTCGTAGGACATGGCCGCCCAGACATTGAACGTGCCCGCCGGGAACGTACGCGTGTAGTTTTGCCACTCGCCGGTGGCCACCCAGCCAATCCGGTAGTTCGAGGTGGTCTCGAACCAACCGCGGTCGTGGGAGTAGCGGTTGCCGTTGGAGGCACTGATGTTGACCTCGTTCTCGCCGTTCGTGTCCTTCTCTGACCGGTAGAAATCGGCGTCGTTGGCATCGGCGTTGTTGTAGTCCACGCCCTTGACGGCGCTGAGGCCGTCGTACGCCCCCCCGAGGTAGGGCATGACATCGACGTCGAGGTCCGGCGTTCCCTTCTGCGGGTTGGTCTTGCCGCCGACGGTGTCGTCCTCCGAGTAATTGAAGTCCTCGGCTTCGATCGCGAAGATCCCCGTCGCCGGGTAGGGCACAACCAGAATGGTGCCCGAGGCCTCAACGGTCTGAGGCGGGGCGCTGTTGTCGGCGAAGGTGAGTTCCCAGGCATGCTCGCCGGCGGGGTAGGTGGTGCCGGAGAGGTTCAGTTGGACTGTCGCCCCGGTGGCCGTCTTGGTGGTGGTCGTGCTGGACGTGACGTCCTGACCGTCGAACCACACCTTGACGGTGGTGGCGCTGACCTGCGAGTCGGTGTCGGCGAGGACCCAATCCAGGACGACATTCGTCCTGGTCACGCTGTCCTGCGGGACGGTTTGGACGGTCGGCGGTGGGGCCGAGGCCGCGCTGAAGATGAGGAAGTCGGAGTCGCCGCTCGTGTTATTGAGGCGGAGAGTGTTCGCGCCCACGAGTTTGACGATGGCCGGAGCGCCGGAGGCGGTTTTCATCTGGACGAGGTTGTTGTTGCCCCATCCGCCGGATCCGGGGGCCGTGAACTGGCCGAGGGGAACCGTGGTTTGGGTGGTCGTGCCCACGCCTTCCGTCACGCGATCCAGGGAAGCGGAGAGTTGGCCGGCATTGGCGCCCCCGTAGGAGAGGCCTGCGTAGACCTGCCACCAGCCGCCCTTGCCGTTGTTGGGGAAAGTGCGCGTGTAGTTCTGCCAGTCACCACCGCCGACCCAGCCGATGGCATAGTTCACCGTGGTGGTGTAGGTGAAGCGGTCCGAGCTGTTGACGGGCGGGGAGTCGCCGAGGCCGTTGCCGCCCGCGAGAGTGTTCCGGAGGCTGAGATTGACTTCGTTCTCGCCATTGGCATCCAGCTCGGTGCGGTAGAGATCAGAATCGTTGCCGTCGGCATTGTTGTAATCGACACCCTTTTCGGCCGCGAGCCCGTCATAGGCCCCGCCCAGGTAGGGCATCACGTTCACATCAAGGCCCGTGGTTCCCTTCTGGGGATTGGACTGCCCGCTGTCGTAGTCGAAGTCCTCGGTCTCGATCACGAAGATCGGCTCGTTGACCCGGCCGCTGTTGAAGGACCAGGAGATGGTGCGAGGGCCGTTGGCGTCCGAGAACGTGAGATCGGCGGTGTACTGGACGTTCGGCAGAAGTCCGCCGGAATAGACGACTCTCGTCTTGCCGGCGGTCTTGGTGGCGGTGACCGCCACGGGACTGCCGTTGAGGTTCAGCGTGATTCCGGCGGTCGCGACCTGACTGCCGGCATCGACGAGGATTGCTTCGACGCTGTTCGCCTGGCGGAGCGGGATCGAGCCGGGGCCCGGCGTGATGGACTGCACGAAGGCCGGGAGCGCGGCGACCGGGATCTGGTACGCCTTGATCGCCTGCGGGTCGGTGGTGGTGTCGTTGACGAGGATCTTGTTGCCGTTGGGAGTGATCGCCAGCCACTCGATGTTCGCGTCGCCGCCGCCCTCGTAGTAGAG
>JBBQML010000092.1:0-10478 GCA_038328885.1 Verrucomicrobiota bacterium
CAGGGGGCGGACGTAACGGGTGGTGAAACCGCGGCCCTCGGCCAGGTTCCGGGCCAGTTGGGCGGTGTCCATCGCCTCCTCGCTGCGGAAGTTCTGAAACTCCCGGAGGTTGAAGACGACGGCCATGAAGACGACGCCAAGGAGCAGGGCGGCGAGCCGCACGCTGCGTCCGAGGACGCCGACCTCGAGTGAGTGGATGAGTTCCTGGATTCTCGGCATGCCTTAAAAGCCTTCGAGTTGGTATTCGTGGAGCTTGCGATGGAGCGTGCGCCGGCTGAGCCCGATGCGGCGGGCCGCCTCGGTTCGGTTGCCGCCGGTCTCGCGCAGCGCCTGGACGATCAGATGTTTCTCGGCCTCTTGGACCGTCGCCGCGCCGGAGTTGCTCGGATTTTCCTGGGGGAGCCCCGCGGTCGGGGATCGGACGGTGCCCGACCCGTTGCCGGTGGTGCCGTGGTGGGCGGAGGAGAGGTCCAGCGCGGCGGCGGGGTTGGCGGGCGCGGGATAGCGGACATCCGGAGGCAGGTCCCGCAGCGCGATCTGGTCCGCGCGGCAAAGGACCACGGCCCGCTCCACCGCGGCGCGCAATTCCCGGACGTTGCCGGGCCAGGAATGGGCGAGCATGGCGTCGAGAGCCTCGGTGCTGAAACCGTTGATCTGTTTTCCGTTGGCGGCGGCGGATTCGCGGAGGAAGGCGGCGGCGAGCAGGGGGACGTCGGAACGTCGTTCGCGCAACGGGGGAAGCATGATCTCGACGACGCAGAGGCGCCAGTAGAGGTCATCCCGGAAGCGGCCTTCCCGCACCATGGCTCGCAGGTCGCGGTGGGTCGCGGTGATCAGCCGGACGTCGGCCGTGAGGGTCTTGTTGGAGCCAACCCGCTCGAAGGTTCGTTCGCCGAGGAAGCGCAGCAGCTTCACCTGGAGCGTGGCGTCCAGTTCACCGATCTCGTCGAGGAAAAGGGTCCCGCCCTGGGCTTGTTCGATCCGGCCGACCCGGCGTTCGTGGGCGCCGGTGAAGGCACCCTTCTCATGCCCGAAGAGCTCGCTCTCCAGCAGGGTGGGCGCCAGGGCGCCGGCGTGGAGGATCACCAGCGGCCCGCGGGCGCGGGGACTCAGTTGGTGGAGGGCGCGGGCGATGAGCTCCTTGCCCGTGCCGCTTTCCCCCCGCACGAGGACCGTGGCCCGCGAGTCGGCGACCTGGCGTACCGTATCGAAGACTTCGCGCATGGCGGGGGACTCTCCCACCAGGTTCTCGAGTCCGTAGCGCGCATCAAGCCGGAGGTGGAGCGAGGAGTTCTCCGCCTCGAGGTTCCGGGTCCGCAGCGCCTTTTCGATCTTGAGTTCGAGCAACTCGATCTCCATGCGGCCCTTCGCGATGTAATCGTCGGCCCCGCGCTTCATCGCTTCCACGATGGTCTCGTCGGAGCCGTAGGCGGTCATCAGGATGCAGACCGGCGGTTTGGGCAATGACTTGGCCCGGGTGATCAGACTCAGACCGTCCTCCTTGGGCAACCGCAGATCGGTCAGCAGCACGTTGAAACGCTCGCGCTCCAGCAGCGCGATGGCGGAGCTCGCATCCTCGGCCGTGTAAACGTCGTAGCGATCCTCCAGCGCCAACCGCAGGCCATCGCGCGTGGTCTTCTCGTCGTCCACGATCAGGAGCATCGGGGTTCGATCGACGCTCATAGGGGGGTGTGGCCGAGGAGTCTGACCTGGGGCGGGCCGGGCAGCCAGACCCGGAAGCGGGTGCCCCGTCCCACGTGGCTCTCGACGTCGATCCGGCCGTGGTGCGCCCGGACGAGGCGCTGGACGATCATGAGCCCGAGGCCGGTACCTTTCTTCTTGGTGGTGTGGAACGGCTTGAAGAGCTGGTTCATCGTTTCCTGCGGGATCCCACCGCCGGTGTCGGCGACGCTGAACCAGAGTCCGTCGCCATGGGCTCCGGTCGACACCGTGAGGGTTCCGCCGCGGGTCATGGCCTGCATGGCGTTCCGAATCAGGTTCACGAGGACCTGCTGGATCTGATCGGAGTCGAACCATCCCGTGGGGAGGTCCGCGGAGAGCTCCTCACCGACCGGCAGGCCGCGGTTCTCCAGTTCGGGCCGGAGCAGGGTGAGGCTTTGGCGGACGATGGCGTTGAGGTCGCCAGGGCGGGGGCGCGGGGTGCTGGGGCGGAGCGCGCTGAGGAACTGGCTGACAATGTAGTCCAGCCGCCCGATCTCACCCCGGGCGACGCCGGTGAAATCCTGGAGTTTCTCCAGGCAGGCGAAGGCTCCCTCATCGCCGGCGACCTGCGTGGGCCGGGGGCGGCCCGAACGAGGGCCGCTGCTGCGCATGGAGACCAGTTCGCCGCGAAGCTTGCGCAACTCCCGCTCCATGAGTTGGAGATGGATGTTGAGGGCGTTGAGGGGATTGCCGATCTCGTGGGCCAGGCTGGCCGCCAGCAGCGTGAGGGCCTGGAGTCGTTCGCTCTCGACGGTTTCGAACTCCTTCTGCCGGGCCTCGGTGGCGTCGTTGAGGATCAGAGCCAGGCCGGCGCTGCCCGCCGCCTCACCGTCCACCGGGGCGGCAAAGAGCCGGAAGAACCGGGGCCGGGGCGCCGCCACCTCGAACTCCTGGCGCACCACCTTGGCACCTCCCTGGCGGTCGAGTGTCGCGAGCTTCTCCCAGTCCAGTTCGGGCAGCAGTTGCTGGATCGTCTGTCCCTCGCTACGGGTCATCTCGGTCAGGCCGAGCAACCGGATGGCGCTCTGGTTCATGTACTGGACCCGACCATCCGAGGTCGTGACCACAATGCCGTCCTCGACAATGTTGAAGACCGTTTCCAGCAGGCTCCGTTCCTCGGCGAGCCGCTGCATGAGGGAGCGCACGTGATCCGAATCGAGCCGGGTCAACCGACCCAGCACGCGGTCCACGAAACTGGAACTGGTCTTCGCCGGCGCCATTAGGAGGAGGGAACGTTCACAACCAGCCCTTGCGCTTGAAATAGACGAAGGTGGCCAGGGTGGAAACACAGGTGACGGCCGCCGCGACGCCGTACCCATAGGGGCTGTGCGTCTCGGGCATGTTGGGGAAGTTCATCCCGTACCAGGTGCCAACCAGGGTGAGCGGCGTCGTGACCACCGTGATGAGCGTGAGCAACTTGATCACCTCGCCGGTCTGGTGGCTGGACATGTTGACATAGACCTGCAGGACGCTGGTCAGCGAGTCGGCGTACGCCTGGGAGCGCTCGCCGATGGTGAACAGGGCATCGTAAACATCCCGGTAGTAGGGCACCAGGTGGGCCCGGACGAGTTTGAACTCGCCCCGCGCAAACCGGGCGAGCACCTCGCGCTGCGGACCGATGATCTGGCGTAGATGAAGGACCTCCTTCTTCAGCCGCAGGATCCGCTCGATCAGCTCCCGGGTCTGCCGCTGCACCACCTGCTGCTCGAGTTCCGCAATCTCAAACGCCAGTTCCTCCAGCGCGGGCTTGTAGTTGTCGACGATCGAGTCGAGCAGGGTGTGGGCCACCCGGTCCGGCGCGCGGGCGACATGCACGGTGCCCTTGCGGCAGCGGTCCTCGACCATCTGCACACTGCGCATGGGCGCGCTGTGGTAGGTCACGAGGAAGTTCTTCCCCAGAAAGAAATTCAGCTCCGTCGTGCCGAAGACGCCGTCCTTGCGGCTGTAGTCCACCGCGTGCATCACGATGAAGAGGTAGGGGGAGAAGTGGTCTTCGTCCTTGGGGAAGTACTCCTCGACCTTGGGCGAGGGGGACTCTGCCACGCAGTCCTCGATCGAAAGGGGGTGGAAGTGGAAAATCTCGAACAGCACGAGTTGGTTCTCCTGCGGCGTGGCGCCCTCCAGGTCGACCCACAGGAACAGGTTCGTGTCGGAAAGGAGCGTTGGCATCAGGAACGGGGCAATGTCCTGACTATGCAGCCTTCCCTGGGTGGTGAACGCAAACGAGCGGATCATGGCTCTCGGGCGCCCTCGCGGAGAAAGCGCGCCAATGTGGCGCTAGCTTAGCCGGTCTGCACAGGGGGGTGGCAAGCGGCTTCCCGGGAAAAGGCAGGCATTGTTCCGGATCCAACCGGCGGACCTTCCGGGTGGTGTCAGGGGTGGAGGCTCAGGAAATTGGCGATCATCCGCCGCCCTTCCTGGGTGAGGATGCTCTCGGGGTGGAACTGCACCCCCCAGATCGGGAACTCGCGGTGCCGGAGACCCATCACCTCGGAGGGATCGTCGTCGCACCACGCGGTGATCTCGAGGCTCGCCGGAAACGTGTCGCGTTTCACGACCAGGGAGTGATAGCGGGTGGCGGTGAAGGGGTTGGGCATTCCGGCGAACACGTCGGTTCCCCGGTGCCGGATGAGTGAGGTCTTTCCGTGCATCATCCGGTGGTTCACCACCACCTCGCCGCCGAAGACGTGCCCGATGCACTGGTGCCCAAGGCAGACCCCGAGGATCGGGATGCGCGGCCCCAGCTCGCCGATGATCGCGTTGGAAATCCCGGCCTCGCGAGGGGAGCGGGGCCCCGGCGAAATGACGATCCGCTCGGGCTTGAGCTCACGGATCTCCTCGAGCGTGACCTGATCATTGCGGCGGACCTCCATCGTGGCCTGCAGTTCGCCCAGGTACTGGACAAGGTTGTAGGTAAACGAGTCGTAGTTGTCGATGACCAGCACCATGCAGGTCCGATGTTGCGGGGACGCGCCCGAATTCAAAGGGGAAAGAGCGGCTGCCCCGGGGTGCTGCCCCGAGCAGGCGGTCGCCTCAGTCTGCCACGGGCCCGGAAGGGGGAACCCGTTCGAACCGCGCGCGGTGGCCGCCGCGGAGCACCCCCTGCACCGTCCCCAGGAGCTCCTCCGGGGAGAAGGGTCTGAGCATTGTCGCGGCGATTTGGAACCATGGGTGCCGATCCAACCCCGCATCGGTCAGGGCACTCGCCGTCAGGACGATCGGCAGCGTTCGGCGAGCGCACCGCAGCCGCTTCACCAGTTCCAACCCGGAGGACTTCGGCAGGTCGTTGTCGCAGATGAGCAGGTCGAACTTGTCGTCACGCACGGCCTCCCAGGCGGCACCCGCCGCCTCGACCACCTGCACCCGGTAGCCTGAACGAACCAGGGTTTGGACTTTGAATCGTCGGAGAGCGGTGTCGCGTTCGACCAGGAGGAGCCGCAGGCTCCGTCTTACCCGGACCCTCCTCGGCTCGGCGGCCTTGGGAATCCTGGCGACAGCGTCCGCCGTGGGGGCAAACGCGGTCTGCGAACCCAATCCCTTCCCGTCCTCGCTCGGCCAACTTTGATCCAACATCCCGGAAGAATGTTGGTCGCCATTAGCTGGTGAAATGGGGTGTTCACCCCATGCCGCGCGCCTACCCGCCCCTCGGCGCCGCGCGCGTGCGGGTTGATCCGCCCCGCCGCCGGCGTGCGGGGGGCTTCCCTGCCTCGGCTCCCGCGACGGCTCTCGCGTCCGCGGCCGGTTGGATCGGTCGCGCAGGAAATCCCAGGAAATAGCCGCATTTATGATCTGTTTGCTGTGAACGCACGCGGGTTGCGGCGCGGTCCTTGACGCCCACCCACAAGGTTGCTCTCTATGGCTCGTTCCCATTCATTCAACGGCTCCGCCGCCACCCTTCGAAGGTTGTGTCGCGAGTGCTTTGGGCTCTTGGTCAATTCGTAACCAGAATGTTTCAACACCTCCCTATGAAAAAATTGTTGGGTTAATGGCCGGCGCTGCGACGCCATTCCTGCTCGCGTGCCAGACGCTGGCGAGTTCCTCCGGGTACAGCCTCGGGCTGAACTTCGGGGCCGACGAATACCCCGACGCCGCGGGGGCCAGTTCCGGTGCGGGAAGGCTTGCCGCGGGTGCCGTGGCTGGTGCTGACGCCGTGAAGCAAGCGAACTGGAACAACCTCGATCTGAGCGCCGGGAGCGCCGGCGCCCTGACCGCGGACAACCTGGGTGCGGCGGTTGCCACCGCTGTCGCCGCGGACTGGAGCAGTGCGAACACCTGGGCCAGCACCGGTCGCGGTGAGGAGAACAATGCCTTTCCGGCGGGGTCGCCCGATCACGCCTTGATGACCGGCTATCTGGACACCGGGGACCCGTCGACGACGACCATTACGATCTCCGGGTTGCCCGGCCAGTTGACCGCCGGCTATGACCTGTACGTCTACATGCTCGGCGGCACCGGGGGCAACCGGGGGGGTGGCTACCGTGTGCTGGACAGCGCCGGGACCACTCTGCGCGAGTACATGGTGGGCGACGCCCCCGTGAATCCGACGGCGCACGTGCGCGACTTCGGTCAGAGCCATACCGACCAGGGCACCTACCTCGTCTTCCGCGGGTTGACGGCGGCCAGCATTACCGTGGAGGCCACGACGGAGGCCCCGAACGGTTTGGTGCGGGCCCCGCTCAACGCCCTCCAGTTGGTCGCGGCACCCCTCGACAACGCGGCCCCGACGACCCCGTCGAATTTGGCCGCGGAGCTCGTGGGGGCGAACTTCGTGCGGCTGAAGTGGGATGCCGCCACGGACAACTCCGGCGCCATCCTGTATTACGAGGTGGAGCGCGGGGGCGTGGTGCTCGGCAAGACGGGCGGGACCACCTTCGAGGATCGGTCCGTGGCGCCGTCCACTCCGAACGCCTACCGGGTGCGCGCCGTCGATGACAGCTTCAACAACTCCGCCCTGACGGCGGCGCTGAATGTCACGACCGCGGGCGAGGTGGAGGTGGCCGGGTTCCTGAAGTTCGAGTCCTGGGTGGGGATGGAGGCTGGCACCGCGGTGACTTTGCTCACGGATTGGATCGCGGCGGACAACAAACCCAACTTCGTGAGTTACACCCCGGCCGCCGATTCGCGCCCGGTCTATCCCGATGACACCCACGAGCAGTATGGCGCGATCATCAGTGGCTGGCTGACACCCGCGGAATCCGGTTCCTACACCTTCTTCCTGCGCAGCGATGACGCCTCCGAACTTTGGCTGAGCACCACCGACAAGGCCGCGGACCTGGTGAAAATCGCGGAGCAGACCGGGTGCTGCAATGCGTTCACCGAACCGAACGCCGCGGACCCGGCAGCGGCCCCCTACACCTCCGTCCCGGTGGCGCTGGTGAGCGGGACCAAGTACTACCTTCAGCTCATCTGGAAAGAGGGTGGTGGTGGCGACTATGGCCAGGTGGCCTGGCGGAAGGGGGGCGACACGACGGCGGCGACCGCTCTGACTCCTCTTTCAGGGCTGATCCTGAGTTCCCTGGCTGATCCGACGGGGGCGAGCGTGAATCTGACCACGCAACCGGTGAGCGCCACCGTGGCGGAGGGCACCACCACGACCTTCAGCGTCGCGGCCACCTTCTCGTCGCCCTATGCCTCGACCGCCTGGTACCAGTGGTATCGCAACGGGCAGGCCATCGCCGGCGCCACGGCGAGTTCGTACACCACGCCCGAGGTCAGCCTGACCGGTGACCAGGGGGCCAAGTACAAGTCCGTCGTCTCCGTCCCGGGCCTCCTGGCGACTTCGAACGAAGCCACGCTCACCGTCGTCAGCGATACCGAGCCACCTCGGATCAGCCGGGTGAAGGCCACTTCGGTGTCGACGCTGATCGTGACCTTCTCGGAGCCGATTGAGGAGACTTCCGCCGAGGTGATCGGGAACTACAGCATCTCGGGCGGTATCGCGATTACCACGGCCACGGCCTCCGGGGGTTCGGTGCTCCTGAATACCGGCGCCCTGACCGTGGGGGCGTCCTACACGCTGACCGCCGGCGGGGTCAAGGATCGCTACGGCAACATCCTGCCCGCTGGCACCACGTTCGCCTTCGCGGCCAACGTGGTCACCTACTCGGATGTCATCCTCGCGGATGGCCCGATCATGTTCTACCGGTTCGAGGAAACCACCGGCCAGTTGACCAAGAACCTCGGCACCGCCGGGACGGCGGCCGACGGTTTGTGGATGGCGGGGAACGGCCCCGACGATTCCTCGCCCGTCGACGTCAGCTCGGCCTCCGGCCCGCGGCCGGGCGGGTTCCTCGGCTTTTCCGTCGACAACCGGGCGGGGCACTTCCTGGGAGTTGATGGAATGTTGTGGGTGGACGCACAGCAGCAGCTGCTCAACGGCCTTGGCGCCTTCAGTCTCGAGTACTGGGTGAGCCCCTCGAACCGCGCCAGCGATCCGACGGTGTTCGGCACCCGCATCGGCATCGTCGGTCAGAACGACGCCGTCGAGTACGGGTTCATCGACCAGAACACGATTCAGATCTGGACCCCGGGCGGCGGCGCGTTGAGTACCGCGTACTCCTTCCCGGACAACACGTGGCACCATGTGGCGACCATCGCCGACGGCCGGAGCATCAAGAACTACTTCGATGGCCAGTTCGTCAACCAGGTCACCCAGACCGCGGTAAACTACGGCAGTTCGACCTACAATGTGCACGTTGGCGGCGGCGGCGCGTTCGATGCCACCGGCAACTTCTTCACCGGTTCGATCGACGAGGTCGCCATCTTCAACAAAGCCATCCCGGCCGAGCGGATCGCGGCTCACTACAAGGCCGGCAGGGAAGGTGGCGAGGCGCCAGGGACCGATCCCAGGATCCAGGGCATCACCCTGGTCGCCGGGGGCGTGAGCGTCAGTTACGACGGCACGCTGCAGAGCGCGGCCACGGTGAATGGCCCCTGGAGCGCGGTTGCCGGGGCTCCGACGGGCGTGGGCCAGACGTACACCACCCAGCCGTCGGCGACGGAGCGGTACTACCGGGCCAGGGATCAGTAGTCCGACCTGACGTTGGATTCGAGAGATGAGAGACCGGGCGCGAGCCCGGTCTCTTTTTTGCTGCGATCGCAACTCGCCCCAACGAAGACGCCGGCAAATGTTGCAGAACAGCTACTATCCGTGGTTCAACCCGCTGACTGCATGGCCGAAGTCAGGCGGCTTTGACGACTGGTGGATGGTGGCGAAGGGCGGCTTCGCCTGCGGGGTTCTCGGTTCGCCTCGGCGTGGGGCGGCGCCTCCTGGACGAGGCGAATCCGCCCCAACCGTCTTGAAGATCACGTGCGGATCCTGATCGTGTCGGAGGCCGGACAGGCGTTCTGAGCCATGGCCCATGAGTAACCGGACCCAAGCTATCTTATCGGCCCTGGTGGTCGCGCTCGTTCCGATCCTGACCGGCGCGGAGTTCGCGGGCAGCGAGACCCGCCCTCCGGAGGAGGCCCCCGAAGCCCGGGCTCGCGGTTCCCGCCCACTTTCGGTCTCGGTGACCCTTAACGGAGAACGTCTGCTCCCCGCCCAGGGCTCGGCGGCGGGGGTGTGGTTCTATTCCGACAGGGCAAGCGGCGCACAGTTGCTGCTCACGGGCCATCCCACCGTGCCCGGTTCCTGGCGGTTGACGGCGGTGCTCCACGGCGGGTCGGACCTGCGTCTGTCCTTCGCTGTCGCCGGGGGGGATCCGATTGTCCTCGGGTATTTCGCGGAACCGATCGCCGCGTCGCCGCTGCATTGCCGGGCGGAACCCGGCGGGTTGTCGATCTCGGCTGCCCGGACGGCGGGGGTGATGCGTCTCAGCGGGTTTTCGGCCCAAGGCGCCCCCGTCTGCTTCGCTCCCGAGCGCCGCGCCTTCTCGCGTGACCCGGTGGAGGTCTCCCCCGACCCCCACCCGGCGATCGCTGAGGCCTTGGTCGAATGGGACTGGCGCATGCAGGACGGCATCCAGACGCCCCGCGAGTCACGTACCTACCGCCAGGCGATCGAGAAGATTCTGCGGCAGACCGGCGCCATGGTCGCCGAGCGGCTCAGGCTGAGGAGTCTGGGGCTCGAGGATCAGAGCGCCTGGGAGGCCCTCGGCACCCTGAAGCTGCCAACCGACGGGGATGATCTCGCCGGCGAGGCTCGCTGGCTGGAGGTCCATCGCCTTCGCCGGCGACTGGTTCTCGGCAATCCGCTCTTCAAGATCCCGTCGCTTCTCTTCGTGAAACACGTTCCGTCCGTCATGAGCCATCAGCTCACCCAGGTGTACGGATACTGTGCCCGTCCGGGCGGGGGGATTTTTCTGCTGGCCGAACCCGGGATCAGCATGCGGACGCGCGACCTCACGCCGCCGAGCCTGCCTCCTGGCAATTTCATGACCCCGGAGCTTTCGCCCGACGCGCGGCGGGTGCTGTTCGCCTATTGCCCGGTTACCGAAGCGCCGGTGACGTGGGACTTCAACGAGAACAACCGGCACCTGCGGTATCATGTTCACGAGCTCTCCCTGGCTTCCGGCAACGCCCGCGCATTGACCGCCGGCGAAACCGACAATTTCTCCCCGATAGTTCTGCCCTCGGGCGAGGTCCTCTTCGTTTCCACCCGGCGGGGCGGGTACCATCGTTGCGGGCGGGGGCCCTGCTTTGTCTACACGTTGGCGCGCATGGACGCCGACGGCGGGAATGCGCGAAGCGTGTCCTTCCACGAGACACATGAATGGGACCCGAGCCTCCTGAACGACGGCCGGGTCATCTACACC
>JBBQML010000093.1:0-10441 GCA_038328885.1 Verrucomicrobiota bacterium
ACCCAATACCCGTGCCCCCCCCCGCGCCGCGCGCAGGGGGGGGTGGGGGGTGTGGCCGGGATGGCCAGCCGCCCCCCCCGCCAGGGGGGCACCATCGAACTCCGAGGCCGCCGGCTCGCGATCTGGAACCTCGACGGCGCCTTTTTCGCCATCGATGACGACTGCCCCCACCGTGGCGGCCCGCTGGGAGCCGGGGTGCTCGACGACGGGAAGGTCTACTGCCCGCTGCACGGCTGGGCCTTCGATCCCCGCACGGGCGATTGCCTCAGCAACCCGTCCCGCCCGGTAAACACCCACCCGACAAAGGTGCAGGACGGACAGCTTTGGATTGCCATTACCCCATGAAATCGGCCTATGAACTCGCCATGGAGCGACTCGCCAAGGAGTCGCCGACCGTCACTCTCACCCAGCAGCAGAAGGAGCAACTGGGCGAGGTGGACTCCCGTTACCTGGCCAAGATCGCCGAGCGGGAGATCTTCCTGCGCGGCGAACTGGAGCAGGCCCGCGAGAAGGGCGACGCGGAGGCGTTCTCGCACCTGGAACGGCAGTTGAGCGTCGAACGCCGCAACCTGCAGGCCGAGTGCGAGGAGAAAAAGGAGCAGATCCGGAAGGGCCAGGGCCGCTGACAGCCACCGGACGGAAACACTGGCGACTGGTGATTGGCGATTGGGGGGGGGGCGGGGTGCGGTCAGGACATCGCGGAAACGCGGGGCCAGGGGGTCTCGGACAATCTCCAGTCGGCAATCCTCAATCGCCAATGTCCCCCCACCCCACTCCCCTGCCCCCCCCACGCCGAAGGTCCATGCGGCCCTCCCCCGCGTTGCATCCTGTCATTGACCAAATAAGATTGCCCCATGCCTGCCCGGGATTTCACACGGCGCGACTTCGTCCAAACCCTTTCGGCCGCCACCCTCGGCGCCTTGGCGGCGGGTGCGCCACGGGCCTGGGCTGAAGGCGGTGCATCCGCCGCCACCCGCCTCCTCGAGCCCACCGCCGACTGCGTCGTCGTGCTCTGGATGGGCGGCGGGATGGCCCACACCGAAACGTTCGATCCGAAGCGCTACACGCCGTTTGAGAAGGGCCTGGACCCGCGCCGGGTCCTGTCGACCTTCCCGGCCATCCCGACGAGCGTTGACGGCATTCAGTTCACGGCCGGACTGGAGCGATTGGCCCGGGTGATGGACCGCGGAACCCTGATCCGGACCTACACCGCAGGGGATCTGGGGTTCATTCTGCACTCCCGCCACCAATTCCACTGGCACACCGGGTACGCGCCCCCGCAGACGGTCGCGTGTCCCCACCTGGGGTCGTTCATCGCCCGCACCCTCGGGCCGAAGAACCCCGCCCTCCCTGCCTTCATCAACATCGGGCAACGTTTCGAGGTGGGTGAAGGTGAGGAACTCAAGGCGTTCACCACCGCCGGTTTCCTGGGCAGCGAGCACGGCCCCTTCAACGTGCCCTTCCCCGACGCCGCCCGCGACGTCGTCACCCCGGCCGGGGGCATGAGCGCGGATCGTTTCGCCAACCGCGACCGGGTCTATCGCGAACTGCTCGCCGCCTCGCCCGTCGGGCAGTTGGGCAGCGACTACCAGCGGGAATCGTTCCTGCGCGCCCGCGAAAACGCCCACCGCCTGCTCAGCTCGCCGGCCGCCCAGGCCTTCGATCTGGCGCGCGAGACCCCCGAGACCGTCGCCAAGTACGTGCCGGGCGGCTGGGATTTCTCGCAGCGTCTCGGCGGGGATTTCGTCCGGGACGGCAGCTACGAACAACAGAACATCCAGCGGTTCGGACTCGGCTGCCTGCTCGCCCGCCGGCTCGTGGAGGCGGGCGCCCGTTTCATCGAGGTGACCACCGAGTACATCCCGTTCCTCAACTGGGACACCCACGAACACGGGCACGAGAAGTTGGTGAACATGAAGCGGGCGATCGACGGCGCGGTCAGCCAGTTGGTGCTGGAGCTCGAGGAGCGCGGGTTGCTCGACCGCACCCTCATCGTCCTGGCCAGCGAGTTCAGCCGCGACATGCTTCAGGAGGGCAAGCCGGACCGCCCCATCAAGGACCATGTGCCGGTCCCGGACAAAATGGAGGCCCTGACCCACTACGGCATGCACCGGCACTTCACCGACGCAGGGTCCGTGCTCCTCTTCGGCGGCGGCATCAAGCGCGGCCACCTGCATGGGGCGACCGCCGACGAGCGCCCGTGCAAGACCATCCGGGACCGGGTGGTGATCGAGGACCTGCACGCCACCCTGTACCGGACGCTGGGCATCCCCGCCGACCTCGCCTACGAGATCGAGAAGCGCCCGTTCTACGTCACTCGCGACGGCCACGGGAAACCCGTTGCGAGCCTGTTCGCAAAGTCCGTCTGACCCAGGTACTCTCGGCGCGCTGTCATGGCCATCTCCTCCTACCAGAACTTCATCGCCGGCGAATGGGTCGACCCCAGCCCGGGCGGCGGCACCTTCACCACCCTCAACCCCGCCGATACCCGGGACGCGGTGGCGACGTATCCCCGCTCCGGACGCGCTGAAGCACGCCAGGCGCTGGATGCCGCCGCCGCCGCATTTCCCGCCTGGGCCGCCCAGACTCCCGTCACCCGCGGTCGTGTCCTCAGCCAGGCCTCCCAGATCCTCGGCACGCGCAAGGACGTCCTCGCCCAGTTGCTGACCCGCGAGGAGGGCAAGACCCTCGCGGAGGCCACCGGTGAAGTGCAGCGGGCCATCGACATCTTCCGCTTCTACGGCGGCCTCAGCTACACCCTCGGCGGCCAGACGCTTCCGCATGATCTCCCCGGCAACCTCCTGTTCACCCGGCGGGATCCGCTCGGCGTCGTCGCCCTGATCACCCCCTGGAACTTCCCGGTCGCGATCCCGGCCTGGAAGCTGGTACCCGCCCTGCTTTGCGGGAACTCGGTCGTTCTCAAGCCCGCCAGCGCCGCTCCCGCCCTCTCCTGCGAACTCGCCCGGGCGCTCGCCGAGGCCGGACTGCCCAAGGGCGTCCTCAACGTGGTCCTGGGGGACGGTCGCGCCTTCGGCGACGAGGTCATCGCCCACCCCGCCGTGGCCGCGGTGAGCTTCACGGGGTCCCGCACGGTCGGCACCGGCCTTTATACGGCCCTCGC
The DNA here is from genome assembly GCA_038328885.1 of Verrucomicrobiota bacterium. GTDB lineage: Bacteria > Verrucomicrobiota > Verrucomicrobiia > Limisphaerales > CAIMTB01 > CAIMTB01. The sequence goes on from JBBQML010000093.1 coordinate 3,122, forward strand.
GCCGCGCATGATCCGCGCCCAGATGGAAATGGGCGGGAAGAACCCGACGCTGGTGCTCGCCGACGCCGACCTCGATCTGGCGGCCCGACTCGTGGCCGTCGCCGGGTTCGGCCTGACCGGGCAGGCCTGCACCGCCACCAGTCGCGCCATCGTCGATCGCCGCGTGCTCGCGCCGTTCACCGAGAAACTCATCGCCCGCGCCCGGGCCTTGGTCGTGGGCAACGGCCTGACCGAGGGCGTGACCATGGGACCCGCCGTCAGTGAGAGCCAACTCCAGACCAACCTCGACGCCGTCCAGATCGCAACGGACCAGGGAGCCACCTTGCTCCACGGGGGAAAGCGCCTGAACTCCGGTGACCACACCCACGGCTGGTTCATGGAGCCGGCGATCCTGGGTGACGTGCGCCCGACCTCCCGCCTGGCCTGCGAGGAGGTTTTCGGTCCGGTCATCGGCATCATTCCCGTCGACGGTTTCGAGGAGGCGCTCGCGGTGGCCAACGGGACCGAGTTCGGCCTGAGCGCGAGCCTGGTCACCCGGGATTTCAACCAGGCGCTGCGGTACGTGGACCGCATCCAGGCGGGGGTGGTGAAGGTGAACCAAGTGAGCACGGGGCTCGCGCTCCAGGCTCCGTTCGGCGGGGTCAAGGGCAGCAGCACCGACAGCTTTCGCGAGCAGGGCGTCGCGGCGCTCGATTTCTATACCCGCAGCCGGACCGTCTACCTCGACTACTCGGCCTGACGTCCGGTCACCGGGCTCGGGCGTTTGCCTTCAGGGTGGGGACGCCTGGGGGAAAGTGGCCCGTGAAGAATCCCGACATCGGACCGTCGTGGAACGCCACCCGCACGGCGCCCCAAGTCGCCTGGTCCCCGGTGGCATACGTCAGGTACGTCCTGCCCTCCCATTCGAAGAGATCGACGTCGGAGTTGTTGATGCCCTCCCCGGGGCCCGCCTCCAGAATCGGGTTGAAGGAACTCAGTTCCCAGGAGGCAAGGTCGGTGCTGCGGGCCAGGAAGGACACGTAGCCGGTATGCCCGGGCATCGGCGCGTGGAGGTAGATGACGTAGTAGTGCGGCGCCACGTACCGGAGGACCGGGCAGGCGCTGTACTCCTGGTTCACCCCGGTGAAAAGCAGGTCAGGCACCTTCTCCCAGCGGCGCAGATCCGCCGACCGCGCGAACTTGAAGCAGAACTGAACGGGCAGGTTGGACTCGTAGGCCATCACGTACCCGGTCTCATCACGGCAGACCGAGGCGTTGAACAGATGCTCGCCCCCCTCGGCCGCGATTGCCGGCTCCCGGGTCCAGGTCTTCAGGTCGCGGGTGGTAAACCGATACAGGCTCTGAAACCAGTCGCGATCGGTGCCCTCGCTGCCAAACACGTGCAATTCGGGACCGTCGACGAACGCGTTGGCGAAGGAATGCCCCTCGCCGAAGCGACTCACCTCGTTGCCCGTGGCGAGGTCCACCGCATACAGGTACATGCTCGACTTGTAGGCGTCGGTGTTGACCTTGGTATCGTCCCGATGGTTGAGGATGTGCAGCGGGCGACCGTCGAAAACGACCGGCGTGTTCTCCATCGCGCGCGGCACGGCAAAGGGAAGTTTGACCAGCATGGGACGATGCCCCGTGGCCACCGCGATCTCCGGGACGGCGGGTGGAGCAAGCCGCTGGAACAACTCGACCGGCCAGGGACCCAGACGCTCGAACCCGGCCGGCACGGGTTGCTTGAATTGCACGTAGGCCGACACGTGCCCCCGCGTGGTGTGGGTGAGGACCTCCCCCTCCTTGCCGGGGGTGAACAGTGTGTACCCCGCCAGGACGGAATCCTCGAGGTCGATGTGCAGGCGCCCGCCCGGCGCGTGGCCCTGGGTGCAAAGGATCCCGGTCGAGCGCCCGCCCATCTCGGGTTGGGTGAAGTTCAGCACGATCATCCGGCAGCGCGTGAACCGGGCCCGGGCGCACTTGCTGGCATACGACAACGCCACGGCGTTGTCAGGATGCACCAGCGTGCAATCCTCAAACACCGCATGGGGCGATCCCGGCATCTCAGTCTCCGTGCCACCGAGCAGCACCGCCGCCGTGTCGCCGACCCAGTCGAGCGCAAGGAAATAGCAGCGGCGAAACACACTCGGCTCGTTCTCCCGCACCCTGGGATACACCACGCCCCCACCAAAGGCCCGCCCGATGCCCACACAGTCTTCCACCAGCACGGTGAACCCCTCCCCGCTCCGGTTCGTAAGGTCCCAGAAGAGCCCGCCATCCCCGCCCGTCGTGTAGAGATGCCTCAACTGCCAGCGGTCCCAGACGATGCTGGAGAATGTCTGCTGGTTGTTCCCGCCCGGCCAGTGTCGGTCGGAAGCCCGCATGCTGCTCCACCAATCCCAGCTCTTGAAGCCCTTCTCCGGATCACCCGCGTCGATCACCACCCAGCCCGTCGCCCCGGAACCCAGTTCGCCATTCGCGTCGCCGACAAGCGCGTTGTACGCGCCCGCGGCCCCCGGATGCGCCGGAGCGAGGTTGGCCTCCACGTAGGTGTCCGGCCGGATCAGGACCCGGTGGCCACCGGCGTCGTCCGGGATGGCGTCCAATGCGCGCTGAACGCTGCGGAACGCCGAACCCCAACTGCGCCCGTCCGTGTCGTCCCCGAGTTTGGAGACGTGGAAGGTCAGTCCACCCGCCGGCTTTCCGTCGGAGTCCGCGGCGGCCCATGACAAGGGCGAACCGCCGAGGCCCCAGGCCAGCAACCCACTGAAGATCCAGAACCAGGAGCCGCGAGCGCGGCGGTACGTGGCGAGGCCGGGAAAGCAGGGCATCGAGTTCATCAGGGGAGGCGTCGACGGAGGGCGGTTGGCGGGCGTCGGGTGGGCAGAGAATCAGCTTCCAAACCGCGTCATGATCTGCGGGGATTTCAAAGTCCGCAACAACCACACCCAATCCGCTGGAGGTACCCGCATGACTAGATTCAGAACAGCAACACGCCTGGCAGTCCTGGCCTGTCTGTTACCGCTTGCCGTGCAAGCGAACGACATCGAGCCGACGAAGGAGAAATACACCGCCTCATTCACGCTGTCCCCGATCATCGTGGACGGCAATCTGTCCGAGTGGGCAGGCGCGAGCGTGATCGCCGACCCGCGGTTCGCGGTTCCCAAGGGGTCGGGCGGCAGCGCCAACCCGAACTACGTCCTCTTCGAGGAATATGCCGGCGGCACCTGGACGGGGCCGGAGGATCAGACCTCGGCGGTCCAGGTGGTTTACGACGCCGACAACGTCTATTTCGGATTCGTCGTCACCGACGATTTCCATGAAAACTCGGCGAACAGCGCCTGGAACGGCGACTCGGTGCAGTTGATGATCGCCAATGGCACCCGCACCACCCAGGTCGCGCTCTACAACTACGCGCTGGGCGGCGTCGAAGGCGAGATCGGCGAGGTCGTCGAGGCAAACCGGCACGAGGCCGGGCCGGCCGCCAACGCGGAGTGCGAGTGCCTCACCGAAGCAATGGTCGTGCGCGACCCCGTCGCGAAGAAGACCTACTACGAGATCAAGCTCCCCGCCAAGTCACTCGGCCTGACCACGCTCACGCCGGGCACGCAGTTCGGGCTGGGCATGGCGATCAACGACGGTGACGAACTGACCCCGGGCCAGAAGGGCTGGGGCGGCCTCGGCGCCCATGCAATCGTGTTCGGCAAGTCGCCGAGCGAAACCGCCCTGATCACCCTCGGGGCCAGCCAACCCACGGTCGAAATCCTGGGCGTCGGCGCGGAAAGCCTGATCGGGGGCGACCTCACCGACCCGGAGAACGACGGCAACGAGGTACTCGGCCCCACGGATCCGTCGTGGAACTGGGCCGGCATCACCGCGAACATCAAGCCAGCCTTCGGCGACCCCGAACAGTCGTTCAACATCTTCGACAACAAGGTCGGCGGCGGCGGCGACAAGTGGTGCTGCGACGATCCGACGGCGGCGAACCCCCTCTGGGTGGCCGTCCAGTTCAACCAACCCGTCAGCCTCTCGTACTTCACGATCACCTCCGGCAACGACACCGAGGACCGGCGGCCGACGAAGTGGCAGATCCAGGGATCGAACGACGGCACGAGCTACGTGCCCGTGTTCGTCCAGGACGCGGCCGTGGCGCTGTGGACCGAGCACAACCAGGTGATCAAGATCACGCTGCCCCAGCCGAGCGTGCCGTTCCGCTACCTGCGCTACTTCGTGACCGAGACCCCGGGCACGCTGCATCAGCTCAACGAGATCGAGTACTTCGGGACCTACGGCAGTTCCGCGCTGGCGTTCTACTCGGCCATCAACCCGACCATCACCTCCTTCTCGTTCCGCCTCACCGACGCCGGCACCTCCGTCGTCGACCCGACGAGCATCACCCTCACGATCGACGGCGCAGCGGTCGTGATCCCGACCCCGACCAAGGCGGGCGGCGTGATCGACGTCGTCTACACGCCGGCGAGGCAGTTCCTCCCCAACACCCCGCATACCTACGTCATCACGGCGAAGGACGGGGTCGGCAACACGATCAAGATCGAGGCCGGCTGGAACACGCCCGCCTACGCCCTGCTGACGGCCGCCGAAAAGGTCACCGCCGACACCTCCAAGCCCGGGTTCATCTTCAAGGTGCACCAGAACGAGGCGTTCCAGGCCACCGACAACACCCGTCCCCTGAATCAATTGGCGGGTCTCCTCGGCGTGAACCTCGCCGACCCCGGGGCCCAGGGCATCGCCCTCGCCGCCGGCATCCCCGGAGCCACGGACCGACTCCCGATCCTGTTCGAAATCCCCACGACCATCAACCTGAGCCAGGAAGGAACCGACTCCGCCGGCAACTTCACCGTCGACGACGTCATGCCGGGCCTCCCCGGCACGACCGGCAGCACCGACGGCGTCGCCGCCGACATCATTACCTACCTCGAGCTCCCGGCGGGCCGGACGACCCTGATCGTGAACAGTGACGACGGGTTCCGCACGACCACAGGCAACTTCCTGGACGTGTTCCGGGCCCAGTTCGCCGGTGAATTCAACGGCGGCCGCGCCGCCGCCGACACGGCCTTCTCCGTCTATGCCGACGAGGCGGGCGTGTACCCCTTCCGCACGGTGTGGCAGGAGGGCGGCAGCGGCGCGAACATCGAGTGGATCAGCGTGAAGGCCGACGGCACCAAAGTCCTGCTGAACGACACCGCAAACGGCGGCCTCAGGGCGTATCGCGCCACCACCGCCGGAGCCCCCACCGCCGTCACCCGGGTCACCCCGGCCATCGGCGCAAGCGCCGTCCTCCCGAGTTCGAATGTCGAGGCCGTCATCGAGGAAGGCAGCGCGGTCGTCGAAACCACCAGCGTCAAACTCATGCTCGACGGAGCGGAAGTCAGTGCCGTGGTCACGAAGACGGGCAAGACCATCACGGTGGTCTACAACCCGCCCACGGACTTCGCCGCCCCCAGCAGCCACCAAGCGACCCTGAGCTTCACGTCGGGGACCGAGCAGCGCTCGCATGAGTGGAGCTTCTCCACCCCCCCGGTGACCCTCGACAAGGTGAGCGGGAAGCTCGGCTTCGTCCTCGGCGGCGCCAAGCACACCGCGGACCAGGGTGGTCGCTCGGGCCAGACGGGTGATTACGCAATGGACTTCGGCGTGGCGGCCGGCGTCGTCGACGTCGTCGATGCCACCTTCCTCAACGCCCCGGCGGCGAACGACACCCTGACGTTCGCGATCTGGCAGAAACTGACCGCCGTTCGCGACGCCTCGTCCTTCTGGGCGAACTCGCCCATCAGCAACAGCGGCGGCCGCGGGTGGCAGGCCCACGTGCCGTGGAGCGATGGCAGCATCTACTTTGACACCGCGGGCTGCTGCAACGCCGATGCCCAGCGCATCAACCTGAACATCACGGAATTCCCCGGCTACACGGGCGACGCAACCTGGTGGCAATCCTGGCACCACTTCGCCTTTGTGAAGAACAGCGTCACCAAGCAGATATTCATCGACGGCGTGTTGTTCCTGGAAGGGGTCGGCGACCCGCTGCCGACGGACTTCACCAACCTCTTCCTCGGCGGAAACGGCGCTGCCAACCGGATAGCGGGATGGCTCGACGACGTGGCGATCTACAGCACGGGCCTCACGCCGGCCCAGATCGATTCCCTCGCCAAGGGAACCGCCCCGGGCGCGGTGACCGGCAATCCCGGTCTGATCGCCCACTGGGACTTCAACGACCCGCCGGCGGCCCCCTCGGGCGCCACCAACCTCAAAGCCGTCCTCGGCGCAGCAGGCATGGTGACCATCACCTTCGAGGGCACTGGCGTGATCCAGAGCTCCGACAGCGTGCAAACCGGTTACACCGACACCACGCTGAAGAGCGGTGATCAGGTGACCGCCTCCGGCACGGCGAAGTTCTATCGCCCGAAGCCCTGATTCGGTAGCGAGCGTCCTGCGACGCTGATACCTCACGAGGGGCCGGACATCGTGTCCGGCCCCTCTTTTTTTCACGGCCGGCGCACCGGTGCCAGGGCTATCCGGAATCCCACGAAGTGGATGCCGCTGCCGGGAGCCATCGTGAAACGATTGGCCGAGCGCGCGAAGGGGGCCTCGTTGTTCCAGCCGCCCCCGCGGAAAACCCTGGTCTTTCCCTGCGGCGGCCCAACGGGATCGAGCACATCCCCCGGCGGGTAGTCCGCAAACCAGTCCTGGCACCACTCCCACACGTTGCCGTGCATATCGTGGAGACCCCAGGGATTCGGGGCCTTCAGACCAACCGGGTGCGTGGTCTCCTCGCTGTTCTCCGAGGTCCATGCATGCGCGGCCGCGTCGGCCACGGAATCTCCGAAGCTGTACAGGTTGGTGGTGCCGGCCCGGCAGGCGTACTCCCATTCAGCTTCGGTCGGGAGGCGATACTCGTGGCTCGCGAAGAGACGGCCCGCTTCCCGCTCCCGCCGGGTGAGCACCGCGCAGTACGCAACCGCCTCGTGGTGCGTGACCTTCTCCACGGGAGCCTCCGACCGGCCCTGAAAGTGGCTCGGATTGCGCCCCATCAGCGCCAGGAACTCCGCCTGGGTCACCTCGAACCGCCCCAACCAGAAGTCGCGGCTCAGGGTAACTCCGCGCTTCAGTTGCACAAAGCTCCCCGCCCTGATGGGCACCATGTTCGTCACCGGCACCAGCACAAGCGACGGCGGTGCCGCCACGGGCATGGGCGTGGCCTCGGGCGTGGCCGGCTTGGTCCGGGGGTCGCAACCCCCGGCACCGCACATGACCAGCCCAAGGATCCCCAGCCAGCCTGACCGGCGGGCGAGCCTGCGCCAGCGCCGGACCGTGACCATGAAA